>JBGPYG010000083.1:0-11178 GCA_041493085.1 Pyrinomonadaceae bacterium
ACATGGCGTCAATATCATGGAATTCTGCAAGGCGTTTAATGCGAAGACCGCGCAGATGGACCCGGATCTAAAAATTCCAGTGGTCATCACGGTGTTTGCGGACCGTTCGTTCACTTTCGAGACCAAGACCCCGCCCGCCGCAGACCTGCTAAAGAAAGCGGCCGGGATCTCAAAGGGTTCGGGCAAGCCGAATCGCGAGAAGGTTGGCACGATCTCAAAAGCTCAGATCGAAGAGATCGCCAAGACCAAGCTGCAGGATCTGAATACGACGAGCCTGGAGGCTGCGATCAAGACGATTTCAGGCACCGCCCGGCAGATGGGCCTGACGGTAGAATAAATTGCGGATTGCGGATTGCGGATTTCGGATTTGCCGGGTTCCGGTTTCGCTTTAATGAATGAGGGAGAAGCGTTTGTAGAGGACGGTTGCGGGATCTATCAAATTCGAAATCCGCAATCCGAAATCCGCAATTCTTCGCATGCACCTCGGAGGAAAAGATGAAGAAGCACGGAAAGAAATACAATTCAGCGGCTGAGAAGATTGAAGTCGGGCGTAAGTACAACCTTGAGGAAGCGGTATCCAAGGTTAAAGAAATTGCTTTCGCCAAGTTTGACGAAACGGTTGAGTTGACAGTTTGGCTGGGCGTTGATCCGCGCAAGGCAGATCAACTTGTGCGCGGCACGATTGTTCTGCCGCACGGTCTGGGCAAATCCAAGTCGGTCCTGGTGATCGCGCAAGGCGATAAGATCAAGGAAGCCGAAGAAGCTGGCGCGGATTTTGTCGGCGGCGAAGACATGGTAGAGAAGATCAAAGGCGGCTGGCTCGATTTCGATGCCGTGGTTGCTACTCCTGACATGATGCGCCTGGTCGGCGGCCTGGGAAAGGTGCTGGGCCCGCGCGGTCTGATGCCTAACCCCAAGACCGGCACTGTAACCTTCGACGTTAAGACGGCAGTCAAGGAGACCAAGGCTGGCAAGGTCGAGTATCGAGTTGACAAGACCGGCGTGATCCACGTTCCGGTTGGAAAGGTTTCTTTTGAGGCCGACAAACTTCGCGACAACGCGCGTATGCTACTCGAGGCGGTAGTGAAAGCGAAGCCATCAACCGCCAAGGGCAAATACGTAAAGAAGGTTAATTTGGCGGCCACGATGAGTCCGGGCGTTTTGCTCGATGAAGCGGCTTACGTCAAATAGTGAGGGCTACCAGGATGAAAACAAAAGCACAGAAACAAAAAGATTTGGAAGCTCTCACAGAGCGATTTAAGAATGCGAAAGCGGCGATGCTCGTCGGATTCAAGGGAATGACTGTCCCCAAGGATCAGGAACTTCGCAATCAGTTACGGGAAGCAGGCGTCAGCTACGAGGTCGTGAAAAACACCCTGGCCCGAAAAGCCGCGCAAGGCACAGCGTTGGCGCAGGCCGCGGATCAGTTTAAGGGCGTGACGGCTGTCGCGCTTAGTAATGACGATCCCGTGAACCTCTCGAAGGCGATCGCGAAGTTTACGAAAGCAAACCCGGACATTTTCAAGTTTAAGGTGGGCATAGTCGAAGGCAACGTCGTTGCGCTGAAAGACGTTGAAGCCATTGCCAGCCTGCCTTCGAAAGAAGAATTGGTTTCGAAGATTCTGTTCTTAATTAACGCTCAGGCGCAACGGCTGGTGACCGTGCTGTCGGCGGTGCCGCGCAACCTGGCGATAGTGATTAAGCAGATTGGTGATCAGAAGGGCGGAGAGGCGGCCTAAAGTTCCAGGTTTCCAATCTCAGATTTGAGCTTGGATGGGGGACCGCTTTGAAGGACGCTCAGATCTTTGCCGTAACAGGATTTCAGATCAGAGATTTGAAATTTGGAAAGTAAGCACAGGGCCGGACGCGGCGGAACGAGCTTGACGATAGTCAGGTCGTCTTACGGCTCCGACGTTTCGCTGGATTGAGATGCAAAACAATCGGCGTGAACGTACCGTGGGTTCTCCTGCTGCGAATATAGAGCTACAAGTGCTCAGCAATCAGCGATCAAGGCTGACGGCTGAAAACTGGCAGCTGAACAGTTAATCAGCACCCTAGAACCCTTGAGGAGGATAGAAAGGCAATCATGGCAGCAACACGTGAAGATGTTATTGAGTTTTTGAAGAGCATGACGCTTCTTGAAGCTTCACAGCTTGTGAAAGAGCTGGAAGAGACTTTCGGCGTTTCCGCGGCCGCGGCTGCGGTGGCGGCTCCGGCAGCTGGTGGTGGCGGGGAAGCCGCAGCGCCGGCGGAAGAGAAGACCGAATTTGACGTAATCTTGCAGGCCGTCGGTGGTAACAAGATCAACGTCATTAAGGTAGTGCGCGAAGTGACGGCTCTGGGCTTGAAAGAAGCTAAGGATCTCGTCGAAGCGGCTCCGAAGCCCGTGAAGGAAGGCGTCTCGAAAGAGGAAGCCGAGACCGTGCGGCAGAAGCTTGCCGATGCAGGCGCAACCGTCGAAGTCAAATAAATCGTAGTCTGAAGTCGTGAGTCTGGAGTCTAGAGTCCGTAGGCGGAAACTTGACTCTGGAACTTCAGACTCCTGACTCGCGACTGTTTCGTTGGCTTGACACTCGTAGTAGTGGCGGGTAAGTTAAGAGAGTATTGAGGCGCTGGCGTTATTCCGAAAAAATCGACGAGAATTCAGCCGCTTTCTTGTGATCAAGCGGTCGGGGCATTCTGCGCCCTGACCGCGTCTTGGCGTCTTTAGGCCATTTTAGATTGCCGATTGCCGATTGCCGATTTAAAGGATGCCAAGCCTTTAATCGAAAATCGCCAATTGCAAATCGGCAATGATAAGGAACCTCTCATGCAAGGAAATCTGCTTCAAACAGTAAATACAGGGTTGGGAAAGCGCACGAGCCAGGCGCCTGAGCGCGTTGACTTTTCCAAGATATCTACAGCGGTGCGCATCCCGAATCTAATTGAGATTCAGCGCGAGTCCTACAACCGTTTTCTGCAGATGGACTTCCTGCCCGAGGAGCGAGAGAACACCGGACTACAAGCGGTCTTTGAGTCAGTCTTTCCTATCTCCGACTTTCGCGGCACGGCAACGCTCGACTTTGTCGAATATCAGATCGGTAACTGGCAGTGTAAGTGCGGCCGGCTGGAAGGTCTCAACTACCTGCGCGCAAACTGCAAACACTGCGGCTCTACGATCAAGGTCAACCCGTTAGCGGCCGGCGAAACGCTCTGCCACAAGTGTGGCACGTTTAACTCAGTTCGTCCGCAACTCTGCGAGAACTGCGGCGAACCCGTGGGCCTGAAGCATAAGCACGATCAGCAGGAATGTCAGGAACGCGGCATGAGCTACAGCGTTCCGCTCAAGGTGAAGATTCGCCTTACTGTCTACGATAAGGATCCGGAAACTGAAGCGCTGTCGATTCGCGACATCAAAGAAGAAGAAGTTTTCTTCGGCGAGATCCCGCTGATGACTGATAACGGCACGTTCATCATCAACGGCACCGAGCGCGTAATCGTTTCCCAGCTTCATCGCTCTCCCGGTGTCTTTTTCAAACGCGGCGCAATCTATATTGCCAAGATCATCCCCTACCGCGGTTCGTGGGTTGAGTTTGAATACGATCAGAAGAACCTGCTTTACGTTCGCGTCGGCAAACGCAAGTTTCTGGCGTCGATCTTCCTGCGCGCGCTGGGTCTCTGGTTCGGCAAGGAAATAGACGGCAAGCTCGTGAAGAGCGATGCCGCGCTCGAAGAGCGGGTGAAGAATGCTTCCTTTGCAGATGAAGACATGTTGCGGGCTCTTTATGTAACGGACGAAATCCGCGTTGAAGACGGGCGCTTGATGATGCAAGTACCCGACGATGGCCCCACCAGCCTGGTTGGCATGAAGGTGGATTTTGATATCAAGGGACGAGGTCCTGATCAGATCGTTCGTTCCGGTAAGAAAGTTACGACCACCGCACTCGAAGCGCTGCGCAAGGCAAACATCGGCGAAGTGGAGATGGAAATATCGCAGTTTGAAGGCGCGTACGCCCTATCCGACATCGTCAACAAAGAAAGCGGCGAGGTAATCCTCGAAGCTAACAACGAAATCACGCCGGCCAAACTGCAGGAAATCGTCGAAGGCGGCATCGATAGTTTCTCGGTCTTCTTCCCTGAGCGCGACGATATTGGTTCGATCCTTTCGCAGACTCTGAAGAAGGATGTGATCACCAAGCCAGTGGACGCGCTGCTGGAGATTTACCGAAAGATGCGGCCCGGCGATCCGCCGACCGTTCAAACCGCTTACAAACTGGTCGAAGCGATGTTCTTCGATCCGCGCAAGTTTGACTTCTCGCGCGTGGGCCGTCTGAAGTTCAACATCAAAATGGGTAAACCGGAACGCGATCGTATTAACGATGCGCTCCTGTCGGCCAAGGACTTTTACGAAGTAGTTGCTTATGTGCTGAAGATGCGCAAGAGCCCATCCGAATATCAGGCGGATGACATCGACCACCTCGGCAACCGGCGCGTGCGCGCGGTTGGCGAACTCCTGGAAAACCAGTTCCGCATCGGCCTCGAGCGCATGGAACGTGCGATCAAGGAGAAGATGTCGATCCATCAGGAGATGCAGACCACGATGCCGCGGGACCTGATCAATGCCAAACCCGTGACGGCGGCGGTGCGCGAGTTTTTTGGCTCCAGTCAGCTCTCACAGTTCATGGATCAGACCAACCCGCTTTCCGAAATCACGCACAAGCGCCGCCTGTCGGCATTGGGACCGGGCGGACTGTCGCGCGAGCGCGCGGGGTTTGAAGTTCGCGACGTTCACCCGACTCACTACGGCCGCATTTGTCCTATTGAGACCCCTGAAGGTCCGAACATCGGCTTGATTTCCAGTCTCTCGTGTTTTGCGCGCATTAATGAGTTTGGCTTCATTGAAGCTCCTTACCGGAAGGTGACCGACGGCAAAGTTGTTGAGTACGTTCGCATACTGAATGGCGGCAATACGAAGCTTAAGCACGGGGAGCACCTGCCGCTGGGAGACGTTGAGAAGGTAAACAAGAAGGTCGGCGCTGATGGCCGCAAGGCTGAGTCTGAGCCATGGCCTTTCTACCTGACTGCCTGGGAAGAAGATAAGCATGTCGTTGGCCAGGCCAACATCGAGCTGGACGAGACGGGTTATATCGTCAATGAACGCAATGCGGCGCGCAAAGCCGGCGAATTTATTCTAGCGCTGCGCAAAGACATCGAATACGTCGACGTGTCGCCGAAGCAGCTTGTTTCGGTCGCCGCCTCGCTCATTCCGTTTCTCGAAAACGACGACGCGAACCGCGCGCTGATGGGTTCAAACATGCAGCGTCAATCCGTGCCGTTGCTCCGCGCCGAAGCTCCTTATATCGGCACCGGCATGGAGCAAACTACCGCGCGCGATTCCGGCGCGGTCGTAGTTGCAAAACGCGACGGCGTGGTGGACTACGTTGACTCCGAGCGCGCGATCATCAAGGCCGATCACAACGTTGACGGCACGATTTCGCGCGAAGTGACGGCGGACATCTACACGCTGATCAAATTCAAGCGCTCGAATCAGAACACCTGCATCAATCAGCGCCCGATCGTGCACGTTGGCGAGCGGGTTGCCAAAGGTCAGGTGATCGCCGACGGTCCCTGCACTGATCGCGGCGAGCTGGCGCTTGGTCGCAACGTGCTGGTGGCCTTCATGCCCTGGCGCGGTTACAACTTTGAGGACGCCATTCTGGTTTCCGAGCGCCTGGTGAAAGAGGACTACTACACTTCGATTCACATCGAAGAGCTCGAGATCGAAGCCCGCGACACGAAGCTGGGACCGGAAGAGATTACACGCGACATTCCCAACGTCGGCGAAAACATGCTGCGCGATCTGGACGAGAGCGGCATCATTCGCATCGGCGCTCAGGTCAAGCCTGGCTCGATCCTGGTGGGCAAAGTTACGCCGAAGGGTGAAACGCAGCTCACCGCTGAAGAGAAACTTCTGCGCGCGATCTTTGGCGAAAAGGCCGGCGACGTAAAAGACGCCTCGCTTGTCTCACCGCCGGGAATCGACGGCACGGTCGTTGATGTCCAGGTGTTTACGCGCAAAGGCCAGGAGAAAGATCAGCGCTCACTTGCCATTGAGCAGGATGAAGAAGACCGCCTGCGACGCGACCTCGAGGATGAAACTCGTATTCTTCGTGAGCAGCGCGATCAGCGCATTCGCGAACTTCTCGAAGGGCGCAAGCTTTCAGCCGACCTGACCGTAAATCGCGAAGTAGTCATTCCCAAGGGCGTGCCCATTACTCGCGAAATGCTGGAAGGCATTGAAGCGAAGGTCCTGCGAAAGGTGCAGATGGCGTCATCGCGTGTGGACGTCGGCGCGGAGATCAAGGAATACGAAGATCGCACCGAGCGCCAAATCAAAATTCTCTCGGATATTTACGAAGAGAAGATTGCCAAGCTCCGTCAGGGCGACGAGCTCGCTCCCGGCGTGATCAAGATGGTGAAAGTCTTTATCGCCATGAAGCGCAAGCTTTCAGTGGGCGACAAGATGGCCGGACGTCACGGTAACAAGGGTGTCATTGCCCGGATCCTGCCGGAAGAGGACATGCCTTACTTGCCGGACGGCACTCCGGTTGAAATTGTGCTCAACCCGCTCGGCGTGCCTTCGCGAATGAACGTGGGCCAAATCCTGGAGACACACCTGGGGTGGGCGGCGCGCGTTTTGGGCGTGCACTTCGCAACACCGGTTTTCGACGGAGCGACAGAAGCCGAGATTAAGCAGAAACTCAAGGAGGCTGGCGTCAGGGCTGCGGAGCTGGGTCTCCCGGAAATCATTAACGAGTCAGGCAAGGCCATCCTCTACGACGGACTTTCCGGCGATCCGTTTGAGCAGAAGGTAACCGTCGGTTACATCTACATGCTCAAGCTTTCACACCTGGTCGACGACAAGATTCACGCTCGCTCGATTGGGCCGTACAGCTTGATTACGCAGCAGCCGCTGGGCGGCAAGGCGCAATTCGGCGGTCAGCGATTTGGAGAGATGGAAGTTTGGGCCCTGGAAGCTTATGGCGCCGCTCACATTCTCCAGGAGTTGTTGACGGCGAAGTCTGACGACGTAGCCGGGCGTTCCAAGATTTATGAAGCTATCGTCAAGGGCGAGGCTGATTTCGATCCGGGCCTGCCGGAATCGTTCAACGTACTCGTGCGCGAGCTCCAGTCGCTCTGCCTGGACGTCGAGCTGATCAATAAGAAAGTACCGGGCAACGGAGATGGAACTGAAGAAGGTGTTGGCGAGGCGCTGATTACCAGCGCGGCAGAAGGATAAAAGACCGTCCAAAGTCCAATTTCCAAAGTCCAATGTCCGGTAGGGCGCGATGACTTTGGACTTTGGACATTGGACTTTGGACTTATATCGGAGAAAAGATGTTTCGATTTCAACAAGAGAAGACGCAATTAGCTCCTGACTTTGAGGCAATTCGAATCTCGCTGGCTTCGCCGGACAAAATCCGGCAATGGTCGCATGGCGAAGTTACAAAGCCGGAGACGATCAACTACCGAACGTTCAAGCCAGAGCGTGACGGCCTCTTCTGCGCGCGCATCTTTGGACCGGTAGCCGACTGGGAATGCCTCTGCGGGAAGTACAAACGCATGAAGCATCGCGGCGTGATCTGCGATAAGTGTGGCGTGGAAGTCACCCAGGCTAAAGTGCGCCGTGAGCGTTTAGGTCATATTGATCTCGCCAGCCCGTGTTCGCACGTCTGGTTTTTCAAGGGCCTGCCTTCGCGTATCGGTCACTTGCTCGACATTCCTCTGCGCGAGCTGGAAAAAGTTCTCTACTTCGAGTCCTACATCGTCATTGATCCGGGCGACGTTCCCGGAATCAAAGAGCGCGAGTTGCTTTCAGATGAGCGCTACCGCGAACTTGTGCGCGATTATCCCGCGCAATTTGTTGCCAAGATGGGTGCCGAAGCGATCAAGGAATTGCTGATGATGGTGAAGGTCGAGGAGCTCTCGATTGAACTTCGCAAGCGAATGCGTGAAGAAACGTCGCAGCAGAAGAAACTCAAATATTCGAAGCGCCTGAAGGTAGCGACGAGCTTTCTGAAGTCAGGCAATCGGCCCGAGTGGATGATTCTCGACGTCATTCCTGTTATTCCACCGGAGCTGCGCCCGCTCGTGCCGCTCGATGGTGGACGTTTCGCCACCTCGGATCTCAACGATCTCTACCGTCGCGTTATCAACCGCAACAACCGCCTTAAGAAGCTGATGGAGCTGCGCGCTCCAGAAGTGATCGTGCGAAACGAAAAGCGCATGCTCCAGGAAGCGGTTGACGCGTTGTTTGATAATGGTCGCCGTGGCCGCGTGTTGCGCGGTGTGAATAACCGCCCGCTCAAGTCGCTCAGTGGAACGCTTAAAGGCAAGCAGGGACGTTTTCGTCAGAATCTGCTCGGCAAGCGCGTCGACTATTCGGGACGTTCCGTGATCGTTGTTGGTCCGGAGCTGAAGCTGCACCAGTGTGGCCTGCCGAAGAAGATGGCGCTCGAACTATTCAAGCCATTCATCTACAACCAGCTCGAGAAGCAGGGTCATGCGGCCACAATCAAGCAGGCGCGTGAAATGGTGGAACGCCAGGAGCCGGTGGTTTGGGACATTCTCGAGGAAGTGATTCGCGAGCATCCCGTGCTCTTGAATCGCGCGCCGACGCTGCACCGTTTGGGTATCCAGGCGTTTGAGCCGGTGTTGGTTGAAGGCAAGGCGATCAAAATTCACCCGCTCGTCTGCACTGCATTCAACGCAGACTTCGACGGCGACCAGATGGCCGTGCACATTCCGCTCTCGCCTGAGGCGCAAATCGAAGCCGCGGTCTTGATGCTTTCAAGTAACAACATTCTCAGTCCCGCAAGCGGCCAGCCCATCGCCGTGCCTTCGCAGGATATCGTGCTCGGGATCTACTACCTGACCCGGGACAAAGCGGGCGCGAAGGGTGAGGGTCGAGTTTTTGCATCGCTCGAAGAAGTGCTGTTGGCGTTGGACGCAAAAGAAGTCACCACGCAAACACCAATCAAGCTGCGCATTCAGGGAGACTTGATCGATCTAACACAGGAACACGATCCGCAGGACATTCTTCGTGCCGCCGTGCAGGAAGATGTGCGTCGCGTGATCGACACGACGGTTGGTCGAGTCATTTTCAACGATTCGATTCCGCCCGGCTTGCCGTTCTTCAACGGCACGCTCAAGAAAAAGGGACTGCAGTCGCTCGTCAACTATTCGCACATCCGTCTCGGCCATGAGATGACGGTGAAGATGCTTGACGATCTCAAGACCCTCGGATTCCTTTATGCAACCAAGGCCGGTATCTCCATCGGCATCGACGATCTCGTTACGCCGGATGCCAAGAAGCCTTTAGTTAACAAAGCTGAAAAAGATGTTATCGCGGTCGAACAGCAGTATCTCGACGGCGTCATCACCAGCGGTGAGCGCTACAACAAGGTCATCGCCATCTGGTCTGAGGTAACTGACAAGGTCGCCAAGGAAATGTTCAAGGCGATGGACGAACGCGAGAAGTCTTCGGGCGAGCTTAATCCAATTCTCGTCATGAGCGATTCCGGAGCGCGCGGCAGTGCGCAGCAGATTCGCCAGTTGGCGGGCATGCGCGGCTTGATGGCCAAGCCCTCGGGCGAAATCATCGAGACGCCTATCAAGGCAAACTTCCGCGAAGGTTTGGACGTGTTGCAGTACTTCATCTCCACCCACGGCGCGCGCAAGGGTCTCGCTGACACCGCACTGAAGACCGCCGATTCGGGTTACTTAACGCGCCGTCTCGTTGACGTAGCTCAGGACGTAATCATCAGCGAGCCGGACTGCGGCACGCTGCGCGGCATCTCCGCCAGCGCCATCGTTGAAGGTGGCGAGGAGATCGAGTCGTTGCGTGATCGCATCGTCGGTCGCATCGCGCTGGAAGACGTGATCGATCCGGTTGAAGGCCGGGTCATTGTCGACTCCAACGCGGAGATTGACGAGGATCTTTCGTCTGAAATCCAGCGCTCCGGCGTGCAGCGCGTGCGCATTCGTTCGGTGCTGACCTGCGAGACGCGACGTGGTTGTTGCATCAAGTGCTACGGTCGCAACCTGGCAACGGGCCGGCCGGTAGAGATTGGTGAAGCTGTGGGCGTGATTGCCGCGCAGTCAATTGGCGAGCCGGGCACGCAGCTCACGATGCGTACGTTCCACATCGGTGGTACGGCGCGTTTGGAAGAGTCTTCCAAACACGAAGCGCGACAGGACGGTACGATTAAGTATCTGGACCTGCAAACGGTCAAGAGCCGCAAGGGTGAGCGTATCGCGATGAACCGCAACGGTTCGTTGACAATCATTGACGACCGCGGTCGCGAGGCGGCGCGTTATCAAATTGTTTACGGTGCGCACATCCTCGTCGAAGACGGCACCCGCGTCACGCAGGATCAACTGCTGGCCACGTGGGATCCCTTTACCTTCGCTATCCTGACCGAAGTTGCTGGTCACGTTAAGTATCAGGATTTAAAAGAAGGCGTGACCTTTGACGAAGAGGTCGACGAGGTAACCGGACAGTCGCGCATGGTCGTGAAAGACTCGCCTGACGAGAAGAAACAACCACGCCTGGAAGTTCGCAATGCCAGCAACAAGCTGCTGAAGACTTACCAGATGCCGGTGCGGGCAAATCTGATGGTGGTCGACGGGGAAAATGTAGAGCCCGGCGACATCATTGCCAAGATTCCGCGCGAGACGACGAAGACCAAGGACATCACCGGTGGTTTGCCGCGCGTCGTCGAGTTGTTCGAAGCCCGACGGCCGGCGGAAACCGCAGTCATGTCGGAAATCGACGGTACAGTTACGCTGGGTCCGATTGCCAAGGGCAAGCGCAAACTGATTATTACCGGCGACGATGGCGAAGAGCGCGAGTATGACATTCCACGCGGCACCCACATCAACGTGCAGGAAGGCGATCGCGTTCGCGCCGGCGAAGCGTTGATGGATGGCCCGCTGAATCCGCACGACATTCTGCGCGTGCTCGGCATGCAGCGCTTGCAGGAGTATCTCGTCAACGAGATTCAGGAGGTCTACCGCCTCCAGGGTGTGAATATCAACGACAAGCACATCGAAGTCATCGTGCGACAGATGCTGCGCTGGGTGAAGATCAAGGAAGTGGGCGACACGGACTTCCTGCTCGAGGAGCAGGTGGATCGG
>JBGPYG010000060.1:0-12542 GCA_041493085.1 Pyrinomonadaceae bacterium
AAAGTTAATGAGTACCATGGACAGAGTCGACGCTGCGCGCGGTCGAATGAGCGAAGCAGACGCCAACCAGCTTTCAGTTCGTCTCGAACTTCAGGCGGATTTTCTGGCCGGAGTTTGGGCGCAGTACGCGCAGCAGAAGGGGATTCTCGAGCCGGGCGACATCGAGGAAGCTCTGGGGGCAGCAAGCGCGGTTGGCGACGATCGCCTGCAACGGCAAAGCCAGGGATACATCGCGCCAGACTCGTTTACCCACGGAACTTCTGAACAAAGAATTCGCTGGTTTCGAAAAGGCCTGGAGACCGGTGACCTGCGACAGGGTGACACCTTTGGCACGAGAAACTTGTAAAGGGGGCGGGGGACTAGTGGTGCTCAGGCAGCCGACTGCGAATTTTCGCGAGCGTTGCTGCTGATTTGATAAATCGCCTCCATCACCGCCGAACGGACTTCAGGTGGCAGCGAGCCTCTCACTGCTAAGCTGCGAAACGCCGGAATGATGTCTGGCTGGTTGCAGAAAGTGAGCAGCCTAATCACCGACAAGCGCACCGCAACATCGGGGTGCTTCTCAATTGTCTCCAACAGCGTTTTCACCTCTCCTGCCTTGGCCATCAAAAACAAGATTGAAAATGCGTCGTAGGTTTTCTCACGGCCTTCGCCGGCCAGGCTATCGATCGCTTCAGCTGCGAGTCCGGAGCCGTTTAGCGCTGCGGCAATGTTGCGACGCCGCTGGGCTGAGCCTTCGCGTAGCGCGCGCGTGAACGAAGCAGCACGATCCGGCTTGAACTCGTAGAGAGCGCGCGCCCCCGCATTTCTAACATCCGCAGAACTGTCGTCAAACAAACTTGTAATCAAGCCAAACGCCTCGGCGTCATCCCACTGGGCCAGTTCCAGGAGAACTGCGGCGCGTTTGGCTGAGTCGCCAGACTTCAAGGCTTCAGTCAACGCTGAAGTCGAGCGCCCGTCGGTGGAAGTTTGGATACCCTTTTCGGTGTGGAGTAGATCCACCGACTTCTCAGACTCTGCCATCGCTGCCGGCGGTAGGGGGGTCTCGAAGGACTCAACGAGTGCTGATGAAGCCCAATCGTAAGTAATCTTTTCGATTTCTTCTGCCGCGGTGGTATCGCTTTGATCCCCACCCTGCGCTATGAACGATGAATCGTCTGCTTCTAACTTGGCTAGCTCAGACTGAAGGTCAAACGACGGTAGCTCTATTTCATTCTCGCTCTCCGCGATCGCCCGGACCGGCTGTTCAGTTTCCAAAGTGCTGATGGATAACTCCGAGACAGATACTTCCCTCGTAGCCACCTCTGTCTCATCGACCAAAGCAAACTGCCACGTTTCCAGCGGGTGGAGGGACTCAGCCTCTGCGCTAATTTTCAGTTCGGAGCTGTCCTTCAGCTCCGGTGTCTCCGTTTCCGCGCTAACGGAGACAGCTTCGGACTGTAAGGCGGCTGCTTGTGCAAGCAAGCGCGTCTCTTCATCCACTCGTGACTGGAGCGCCTCCTGCTGAGCGCGCAAACGTGCCTTCGCTTCCTCGACGCGCTGGTGTTGCTCGAGCTCAGCTTCATACAGGGCCCGGATCTTTTTGTGGAGTTGCTGCTCCTTCTTAGTGTATTGCTCAACTTCGAGCTCAGTCTCGCTGCCGATGGCCTCTAAGAGGGCGACCCGATCCTTGTCTTCCTGAACCTTCCCGGCCTTGGTTTTCGCTGTCAGCTTGGCGGGTGTCTTCTGTGATTTCGCGCCTCGGCGCCCGGTCTTTGATGCCTTTGATGCAGTTTGTTGCCGCGCTTCGGCTTCGGCGTGGAGTCGCGCTTCTACCTTCTGGATCCGGTTGAGTTGATTGCTCTCAGCTTTGCGGAGTGCTTCAATCTGTGCCTTGATGCTTAGTTCTTTCTCGGGCCACTCTTGTTCGTTTAGCTCGACTCGCACGCGAATAGATTCCAATTCTGACAGTAAACTTACTTCCTGCGCGTCATGCCCGCGCGCGTCCGCTTCAGCCTGAGAACGTCGGGTTTCCAGTTTTTCAATTTCCTTAAGCCGCCTGGCCTCAGCTTTCCGCAGAGCTTCAACCTCGGCTTTGAGCTGTTTGGCAGCGATAGCTTTTAGTTCCGACTGCGCTTCGGAATCATTGCGCATGGCCTCTAGTTCAGCCAGTTGCTGTGCTTCCTCCGCTGCGTGGCGAGCCACTTCAGCTTCAGCCGCTTGCTGCGCTTGTTCTTGGGCGATGAGCGCGACCTGGGCAGCTTCAATGCGTTTGAGTTGTTCGGCTTCAAGCTGCTCCAACTCCTGGATGTCGCCGATCAGCTGTTGTTCTCTCTCGCGTCGCTGCTCAGACCTGGCGGCAGACTGACTGCGAACCGCCTCGAGCTCCACAGCTCGTTGTTCTTCTTCCTGCGCGAGAAGGCGCGCTTCTTCCTCAGCTCGAGCGAGTGCCTCCTGGTGTGCTCGCTGGCGTTCTTCTGCGTCGGCCTGACGGCGCGTTTCTTCTTCTGCTATTAACTGCGCGGCTTCTTCGGACTGACGCTGAGTTTCGGCTTCGGCTTCGCTTAAACGCGCTTCAGCTTTCTGGATTTGGGTAGACTGTTTGATCTCAACTTCCCGAAGCGCTTCAATTTCGGCGTTGAGATGTTCCATTGTCTCTTTGCGCTGTTGCGTTTCCGCTTCAGCCGCACTGCGAATGGCCTCCAACCGGTCTACACGCTCCTGCTCTTCCCGGGCCTGCTGTTGCGCCCGTGCTTCCTCCGCGCGTAGCTGTTCGGCGATCGCTTGTTGCCGCGCTTCGGCTTCCTCCTTGAAGCCAGCTTCCTCTTCGGCGCGGAGCCGCACCTCTTCATCAGCTAGCCGTCGAGCTTCAGCTTGAGCTTCCTGCATGCGCTTAAGTTGTTTCGCCTCGGCCTTCCGCAATACCTCTACACCTGCGTTTAGTTGCTGCTCTGCTTCTGCCCGCTGCTGCGCGTCTATTTCGGCCTGACTACGAATAGCCTCGAGCTCCGCCAGTCGCTGTGTTTCTTCCTCGGCGCGACGCTGTGCCTCAGCCTCCACAAGCTGGCGCATTTCGTTCGCTGCTACTCGCCGCGCTTCGGCTTGTTCCTTTTGCAATGCTTCCGTTTCTACCCGTAAACGAATCTGCTCTTCTGCCGATTGCCGTGCTTCCGCTTCAGCCTGCCGGAGTTGTGTTTCGGTCTCCGAAATACGCTGGTGCTGTTCTACTTCCGCCTGACGCAACGCCTCGATGTCAATGTTGAGTTGCTTTTCAGTTGCGGCTCGAAGCTTGGCTTCTTTCTCGGCCGTAGTGCGAATAGTTTCAAGCTCTGTTAAATGTTTCTTTTCTTCCTCCGCACTACGATGAGCTGCTGCTTCCGCCTGTGCGCGCGTCTCTTCAGCGGCACGCTGGCGCTCCTCAGTCTCTGCTTGTTGACGTGCTTCTTCTTCAGCGTTTAGATGAGCTTCCTGCTCTGCCAGGCGGCGCGACTCTGCCCTGGCTTCTGCAATACGCTTGACCTGAGCCGCTTCTGCTTCACGCAAGGCTTCCAGTTCCGCGTTGATTCGCTGTTCTCGTTCGCTCTTCTGACGGGCCTTGGCTTCCGCCTTGTGACGCGCCTCTTCCAGCGCGGTGAGGTTGGCCTCGGCCGCGGCGACGCGCTTAACCTGTTCTGCCTCCAGCTTGCGCATTACTTCAATCTCAGCGCTCAGCTCTTGTTCTCTGGCCATACGGTGTTGTGCATCCAGTGCGGCCTTGTTTCGCAAAGCTTCTAACGCAGCAAGCCGGCGTTCTTCCTGTTGCGTTCGCTCACTTGTTTCTGCCTTAGCCTCCTCAATGTGCTTGAGTTGTCTCGCTTCTGCTTTGCGCAAAACATCGATTCCAGCGCTGAGCTGTTCCGCTAATTCCGCTCGTTGCAGCGCTTCCAGTTCCACTTTGGAACGGATGGCTTCCAGTTGAGCAATCCGTTGCTCTTCTTGCTCCGCCCGGTCGCGAGCCTCTGCCTGAGCCTGAGCGCGCTCTTGTTCCGCAGCCTGTAGGCGGGCTTCGGTGTCGGCTTTTTGCAGGACTACGCGTGCTGCTTGCAGACAAGCTTCCTCTTCAAACCGTCGGCGTGATTCTGCTTCGACTTCGCGCAGACTGGCTTCCGCTTTTTGAATTCGTTTGAGTTGTTCCGCGGCCGCATTGCTCAGAGTTTCAAGTTCCGAGTTAATCAGTTCCTCTTTTTCCGCCCGCCTTTGGGCCGCCGCTTCAGCCTTGGCGCGAATGGCTTCCAACTTCTGGAGTCTTTGCTCTTCCTCGTCAGCCCGGAGACGTGCCTCTGCTTCCGCCTTCTGGAGTCCTTCCGCGGCAGCCAATTCACGCGCCTCTGCTTCTGCCTCTTGGCGTGACTCTTCTGCCAGCTTCAGACGAGCCGATTCCTCGCTCAACCGCCGAGCTTCTGTTTCGGCCAGCTCCTTGCGCCGGAGTTGTTCGGTCTCGGCCTGACGCAAAGCCTCGATTTCGCCCTGGAGCTTGAGCTCTCGCTCGGCTCGTTGACGGACCTTTGTTTCCGCGCGGTGA
The DNA here is from genome assembly GCA_041493085.1 of Pyrinomonadaceae bacterium. Classification (GTDB taxonomy): domain Bacteria; phylum Acidobacteriota; class Blastocatellia; order Pyrinomonadales; family Pyrinomonadaceae; genus PSRF01. The sequence goes on from JBGPYG010000060.1 coordinate 4,541, forward strand.
CGCGTCTCTTCCAGTGCGGTCAGACGGGCTTTGGCCTCTTCCATGAGGTTGATCTGTTCCGTTGCCGCCTTGCTGATAGTTTTGATCTCGGCGTTGAGTTCTTGTTTTTCTGTCGCACGCGCTTGTGCTTCGGTTGCGGCAGCATTACGGACGGCTTCCAGTTGGGCTAGTTCAGCCGCTTCTTCCTCGGCACTCCGACGGGCCACTGCTTCAGCCTTTTTGCGAGCCTCTTCCCGGGCATGACGTGAGGCCATCGCTAATTCGACTCGCTTGAGCTGTTCAGCCTCAGCCTTGCGTAAAGCTTCAATCTCAGCGGCGACATGCTGTTCCGCTTCGGCACGTTTTTGCATTTCAACTGCCAGCTCGCGACGAACGGCTTCCAATTCGGCGAGCCGTTGCGCGTGCTCATCCCTTTGACGACGCGCTTGCGCCTCCGCCTGCTGGCGTGCGTTTTCCTGCGCCCGCAGAAAATCTTCCCCTTTCTTCATGCGCTCGAGCTGTTCTGCTTCGCCCTTACGCAGTAACGCGATCTCAGCACTCAGTTGCTGCTCTTGTTCAGCTCGCTCGGCTGTCTCCGCTCGCGCCTGGAGAAGGCTGGCTTCCAACTCGGTGAGCCGTTGTAAGCGGTCTTCGCTTTGGCGACGTGTTTTCGCTTCCGCCCGCTGCATTGCTTGTTCCTGCGCGCAGAAGATAGTCTCTGCTTCGCTCAAATGCTCAATCTGTTCCGCTTCCGCCTGACGCAGCAACTCGATCTCAGCGACTAGTTGCCGTTCGTTTTCGGCTCGTTTATGCGCATCTGATTTTGCCTGGCGACGAATGGCTTCGAATTTGGCAAGCCTTTGCGCCTGCTCTTCGCTTTGCCGACGTATTTGTGCCGCTGCCTCCTGGCGTGCCTCTTCCTGCTTCTGCAGAACGGCCTCCGCTTCCTTTATGCGCTTAACTTGTTCCGCTTCCGCAGTGCGGAGCAGCTCAATGGCGGCGATGAGTTTTCGCTCGGCCGCGGCTCGCTCGCGCGTCTCCGCTTCCGCTTTTCTACGTACTACTTCTAACTCGGCTAATCGTTGCGCCTCTTTTGCAGCGCGCTCGCGAGCTTCGGCCTCTTCACGCTGACGCGCTTCTTCCTCGGACCGCCTACGCGCCTCGGCGCTAGCTTCCTGAATGCGCTTTTGCTGTTCCGCTTCCGCCCTCCGCAACTCTTCTATCTCCGCAGCAAGCTGCTTTTCTTTTTCAATTCGCTGCCGCGCTTCAGTTTCGGCTTTGCGCCGGTTAGTCTCGATCGCCGCCAGCCTTTGATTTTCATCCTCAACACGACGACGCCTTTCCGCTTCTAAACGACGGCGCTCCAGGTCTTGCGCCGCTTGCGTTAGTGCATCTTCTTCGCTCCTTAGAGGCTCTTCCTGATCAGGGTGGGAAAACACCTTTTCGATTAATGGCTCAGTTATGGAAACATTGGCGGTGCACGAGGAGATGGAATTTATCGCCTGGGAGATCGCACGTTGCAATACCGGATCCCCAGTGGCCCTGCTCGATAGATCCTGAAGAGGCGCAACTGCTTCAGAGTCGCCGATGTGGCCCAATGATTCGACTGCGGCCTGCCGTACTACCGATGCACTGTCAGAAAGCGCCGCGATCAGGTACGGGGAAGCGAGCGGTCTGCCCAAACTTGCGAGTCGACGTGCGGCCGCCGCGCGCTTGTCCGCGGAGTCTTCCATGAGCAGATCGTGAGTGGCCTCAGCAAAGTCGCCCATGAAAGACTGGGGCGAACACTCAGGCGTCGCATCTGTGAAAGGAGAATCGGGCGCGGGCCGATCTGCACGATTGATTGATGACGGTTGCTCCATAATTGATCCTTATCTTCAGGCTCCTGACAGGCTCAAGGGATGTAGGTTCCCTTGCGATAAATCACTTGAGCGATTTAAAGATTCCGGACCTGGCTTGAGGGGGTACTTATTTTTGTTTGGGAGCGAAACCTGATGTGGTTAATCGTTGGTTTCGTGGAGTTGCAATTGGTGAGAGGAAGCTTATTCGCTGGTAATCCTGAGTTTCAAACCCCGGAACCTGGTTCATCCGAGGCTTTCTGGATTCTCGTCGATTTTGTCTGGAACGTCAATAGAGTTATTCCAGAATGCAATTTGCTCAGCAAATCGTCAGGATTTGACGCAATCGAAGACCTGTAAGGATGGGCCGATAAGTTTAACTAGGACGATTCTGAACCAGCAGCCGCGGAACGGGCGAGAAACGCGGTGCGCACCAGCGCGTTAAATTTTTCGGGCTGTTCCTGCTCAGGCATCATGCGGCAGTAGTCGAACACTTCCAGGCTAGCACGAGGATTGAGTTCCCGAAGTGAAACGCCTTTTTCCACTGGCGTCGTCGAATCTTGTTTACCCCAAACCAGAATGATCGGTTGCGTAAGTCGTGAGAAGGGCGGACGTGTGTCGGTATTTAGATAGCCGGAAAGAAAGGCTGCTATTGCATGCTGCGCGCCTGGCTGATGACTCGTGGCGTAAAGATTGGTGACGAGACGATCAGTAACGCGATGATGGTCGTAAAACAAATTGTCACGCGCGTAATCTCGAATGCTGCGTTCGCTGGCCATAACATTGTAGAAGGATGTGCCAAGCACGGGCGATTGCAGCAGCCCATAGAACGCAGCTCCGGCCATGCCGGGTCGCCGGTTCAGCGTATCAGACCCGGTGGGGCCATTGAGCACCATGGAGCGGATTAGTTCGGGATGTTCGTCGGCCACGCGAATCGCGTAGGCTGCTCCCAGCGAGCTTGCGATCACATTTGCTGGATAACCCGCCACCTCGCGAACGAAGTCGGTGATTAGTTCGACGTAGAGATCGGCGGAGTAAGGGGCGCCGGCCGGTTTGTCGGAAAAGCCAAAGCCCAGCAGGTCGACGGCATAAACGCGGAAGTCATTTGCCAGTTCATCAAAATTCTTTCGCCACATGAAGCTGGACGCGCCCGCGCCAACGCCATGGATGAAAACTAACGGCGGCCCGGAGTTTTCCCGACCAGCCGCCTTGTAGAACACCCGGCCATGCTTCCAGCGAAAGAAGTGGGCCTCGCCGCCAAGCGCGCTGTCATCGGGCTCGCTGGCATTGCGCTGAATCACGGCGTTGAGCGCGGCCAGGGCAGCAACACCGGCGCCACCGGCCAGCATCGTCTTCCAAATGTTTCCTAGTTTACCCATGATCAGAAGAGGTCAGAGATCAGAGTTCAGCGATCAGAGATCAGAGATCAGAGATCAGAAGTCAGAAGTCAGCGATCAGAAGTCAGCGATCAGAAGTGAGCGATCAGAAGTCAGCAGTAGAAGATAAGTTATAGAAATCAAACTGGCTGACCTCTGACCTCTGGCCTCTGATCTCTGACTTCTGATCTCTGACCTCTGGTTTTTAGATAAACGCAAAATCAAACTGCTCCTGATGCACCATCGGATCGCTGTTGATATCCACCGGCCCGAGATACTCCTCGATTTCACTTAACACATCTCGTTCGGAGCTGCGCAACGCTTTCGCGACCTCCGGATGAATCCGCAGCGTGGCCTGTTTATTTTTTCTGTCTCCATTCATGGCCTTGCCTAGCGTTCTCGCTTCCTCAAGGAGTTCATAACAAACTGTCTGCGGAGACTTGATCAGTCCGGCTCCCTGGCAATACTGGCAAGGTGCACACAGCGTTCGCTCCAACGACTGCTTCACGCGCTTGCGGGTCATAATCACCAGCCCGAAATCATTGAACGAAAGTACCTTGGTTGGTGACTTGTCGCCGCGCAGCGCGTCTTGCAACGCTCCCATCACCCGTGTGCGATTCCGACGCTCTTCCATGTCGATCAAATCGAGGACGATGATACCGCCCAGATCACGCAGCCGAATTTGGCGGACGATTTCATCGACAGCCTCGAGGTTGGTTCGCGTAATTGTGTCTTCAAGACGGCCACTGGCACGGCCCACAAATTTTCCGGTGTTAACGTCAATCGCCACCAAGGCCTCGGTCTGGTTAATCACCAGGTAACCACCCGACTTGAGCCACACCCGCGGTTTGATCGCTTTATCGATCTCAGCTTGCACGCCGTAGCTTTCCAAGATTGGCTGATCGCGGGTGTAGAGCTTCACGCGTTTCACCATCTTGGAATTTATGCGATTCACAAATTCAACTATGTTCTGGTATTCCTCCTCGGAGTCGACGCGGATGGCGGCAAAGTCGTCTGACAACTGATCGCGAAGAATGCGCTGAACCAGATCGAGGTCTTTGTGAACCATGGTTGCCGGCTTCGACTTCTCAGCCGCGGCCCGAATGTCGAGCCACGTTCGCACGAGATAGCGGACGTCCTCGCGTAACTCCGCTTCGCTGATTCCCACACCCGCGGTGCGAACGATGAACCCACCCGAAGGAATATCTTCACTCCCGCGGATTTGTGTGATCAGCTTCCGCAGACGCTGGCGTTCACTGTCTGATTCGATTTTTCTCGAAACACCGACATGCTCAACGGTCGGCATGTAAACTAAAAAGCGTCCGGGCAGCGCGATATGAGAAGTGATGCGCGCGCCTTTTTTCGCGATAGGTTCCTTGGCAATCTGGACAAGTATCTCCTGTCCTTCGCGCAGCAGATCTGTGATGGTTGGTTGTTGTTGACGATCTCTTCGTCCGGACCCTCGTTGGCCGCCACGTCCATCGCGACCTCTAGCGCGCGAATCGCGGCTGTCGCGCGCGGGTGCGGGTAATGCGGGAGCGGCTAAGGGGGCGACGACTTCAGCAATCTGTTCGGGAGCTGTCGGCTCCGCCGCAACTACTGTTTCTTCGTCGCTGCCGTCTGCGGACTCATCGTCAGCAGGCGCCTCGGAAACAGCCGCATCAGCAGCGCTTGCTTTACTGGGTCGGCGGCGGCGTCGTCCACCGCGGCGCGTGGCAAACTCAGCGCGCGAGCTTGTCTCCTCAAGCCGCGCTTCCGCATCGAGGTAACCCTCTTCTCCCGCCGAGTTGTCTGATGCTGCCGTGCTTTCGGCGGTGACGTCGGCAGTGGCCAGTTCCTTAGCCGGCTTCTTCGTTGACGGTCGCTTGGTGGGTGCTTTCTTCTTTGCGCCAAGGCTGCTGAGAAGTTTACCCACCCGCGATTTTTTTGTGCCGGCGCGTTCGCGAGGCTGTTTCGCCTCTGCATCATCCTCCACTACCCTGGACATGCTCGCCGCGTTTTCGCTTTCGCTCTCGTCATCACTCACGCGCTGAAACGAGCCGCCTTGAAGAACGTTTTCATTGACGTCATCAACGAACCCTTCAATGTGCGCTGCGATGGGTTTGCGCGTTCGCGGGGCTGCGCTCTCGACCGGCTCGGCATTGTCGCCGTCGTCCACGCGTTGAAACGACTCGTCGCGGTAATCAACACCGGAGATGACTGAGCCCACTTCCGCGGTGCGAAAGTCGTCTTCGAGATTAAACTCGCCGGCGTGAATTTGATCGAAGAGCCGCTCCTGAAGGCGGGCATCCTTAAACATCTCGCCATTGGCCGCGGTTTCCTCTTCGTCGATGATTCTCAGAATCGACGGATCGGCGGCAACAAATGGAGTATCAATGTCCTCGGCCTTGATCCGCGTTCTGGTTGGAGTTGGCGCGTCCTCATTCGCATCGGCGCTTTCTCTGCCGCCGCGACGACGACGCCCGCGCCGGCTGCGACGCTTCGTGGCGTCGCCGCTCTCGCCGTCCTGTTCTGCTGGTTGTTCAGCCGACTGTTCAGGCAACTGCTCTTCATCGCTTGCCGCGGTGTCCTGCTCCATTTCGCGAAGCGGCTCTACGCGTTCATGCGTTGCTTCGATGTGGCGTTCGCGTTCGACGCGAGCCAGGGCAATCTGCTCCGCCGCCACTCGTTGGGCGTCTTCAACATTACCCTTCTGCGACTTGTCGATTACGATTCGCTCAAACTCTTCTTCCTCATCGAAAAAGTCGGACACGTAGAGAAACGCGTCGCGCTCGAGTCCGATGTCAACAAAGGCCGACTGCATGCCGGGCAATACCCGCATGACGCGGCCTTTGTAAATGTTGCCGACAATTCCCTGATTTCCTTCGCCGCGTTCGATGTAAAACTCGGTCACCTTTTCGTTCTCGATGATCGCGATCTTCTTTTCACGTCCATTGACGCTTACGATTAATTCTTTTGCCATTGTGTACTTGATGTCTCCTGAAACGTCCGCCAAGAACCTGTCCACCGAGCGCTGGAGTTGAAGAGCTTCCCAGCGTCCAACTCTGCATCGGGATTGACCAGGTGTTCTGTGTGGCGGAAAACGTTACTCAAAATTGTGGATTGCGTGAGGCATGCTTCAAGCTGAAAAGCGAGGCGCGCCAGTCGCGGATTAGCGAGAAGCTTGCGCGTCTTGCCGTGATTTGATTCGCTGGAAGATACCGGCCGCGCCTGGGATCGTGGCGAGATTGGGAAAACCTGCAGGCTGCAAGGCACCCCAGCGGGGCTGCCCCGCCGGGGACCCCGCATCGCCTGCGCTCCCAGCAGGTTGCCCGCTGGCCGGTTATGAGTAGGTTGTTGGTCGCGTGCCGATTGAGTTGAGTCTGGATCCAATTCGTCCAGAACGCGACGGTCACTAGAACTAATCAAAAAGAAACCTAACTAGCCGCTTTGCGCGTCCGGTGGATACTTGCAACAGGGAGCGCCTTCGAACCGAACAGCGCAGGCATTAGAACACCCGCAATTGCCGGATGTGCTCGCGACCTGTTTGCATTTCATCTGGATGTCAACGGGACCCGAGCGTCCCAACGCACTCACGTTGCTTTGTGCGGCTTACGGTAAAAGTTGAATGATACGTCCGTGTGTTTGGACGATCGCAAAAATTCTGACTCGCTTGTCGGGAGCACGGTGCTCAGTCGAGCTTCCGTCGTGCTGCTTGTTTGTTTCAAGAGCGTTTGGCGGTTGAAACGAAAAACCTCCGCAGGGGCGAGCTAAGGTGAGTATAAACCGAAGCAGCGGCAAACGCGAACCGAATTAGCGTTACATCACTAGTTTACGAATCTCCTCAATTGAACGCTGATTGCGAAGCCAATGGCGATGAAGGTGGCGATCAGCGAAGCCAGGCCGGCGCTCATCAGCGGCAGTGGCACGCCAATGACCGGCAAGATACCCAATTCCATGCCGATGTTGATGAAGATCTGACAGGAGAGGCCGCCGACGATCGCCATGATGACCAGCATGCCCATTCTATCGGGGGCGCGTTTTGCCCCGGCGATCAATCTGGAAAGCAAGATCACGTAAGCCAGTAACACAAGGATGCAACCGACGAACCCGGCATTGCCCGCCGTTACCGCAAAAATGAAATCAGTATGCGGCTCGGGCAGAAACTTCAGGCTGCTTTGCGAATGTGCCGAGGTGGTGTCGGCGCCAAGCAGTCCGCCTTCGCCTACCGTCAGGATCGACTGCCAGGTGTTGTAACCAAAGCCGCGGCGATCGGCGTTCTCCGGATCGAGGATCACGTTGATGCGTTCCTGCTGGTAGTTTTTCACCAGGTGGGTCTTTACTCCTACCCAGTAGGCGAGCGGGAGCAGCAACACCCCCAGGACGACGGCGGCGACCACGTAACGCATGCGTATCGCGGAGAGAAAGAGAACGATAGCCAGGATGGGCAGATATGTCAGAACCGATCCCACGTCGTGCTCGAGTAGGATTAGGAAAATGGGCAGAGCAAGGATCAAACCACCTATCGCCATCTCCTTCAGAGTTAAAGCTCCGGTCCGATGCCTACCGAAGTAGCGGGCAAGCATCATCGCCGTCGTTACCTTTACAAACTCCGAAGGCTGGAATTGACCTATTCCGGGAACTCTAATCCACGCGCGCTGGCCGTTTATCCGCAAACCGATCCCCGGTATCAAAACCAGTACTAAGAGCAGAAGGCCGAAGACGTAAAACGCGGGAGCAATGTTTATCAACTTCCGGTAATCGTTGAAGGCGACTAAGAGCATCGCCACTACGGCAATCCCGAGACCAATGAGTTGCTTCACCCAGTAG
>JBGPYG010000370.1:0-4066 GCA_041493085.1 Pyrinomonadaceae bacterium
CACCGAAGTCTCAAACATTCCGGTCTGGGCAAAGATGACGCCGAACATCACCAACATAAAAGAGCCCTCGCTCGCAGCCGTGCGTGGCGGAGCGGTGGGCATTTCCGCCATCAATACAATTCTCTCCGTTATTGGAGTGGATCTCAACACCCTGCGGCCCATGCCGACAGTTGAAGGACACACTGTGCCCGGCGGTTATTCTTCGCAGGCGGTGCGTCCAATCGCACTAAGAATGGTGAGCCAGCTCGCGCTGGGACTTCCGCACGATGTGTCCATCAGCGGCATCGGCGGCATTGAATGCTCTCATGATGCGATCGAGTTCCTGTTGCTGGGTTCTTCGACTGTGCAACTCTGCACGGGCGTCATGCTTCACGGTGTGAAGATGATCGATGAACTGAAAGAGGGACTCGAGAAATTCATGGTAGACAAAGGCTTCAATTCCGTTCAGGAGGTCGTCGGCAAGAGTCTGGGCTACTTTTCAACCCACATGGAGCTGGTTCAAAAAATGAAAGCCGCCAAGCGCACGAAAGCGGGCGAAGCCAGCCGTGATAATGAATGGGCGCAAAAAGACATCACCGAGAAAACTGCGGAGTTGACTTCAAACTAGACTAGTATAGAATTCGACCCGCTCATGCTCGCCTGGAAATTTTTCGATCCTGTTGTTTTCCCTTCATTGCGGGAGCGCAAGGTTGCACTAACGCTCCTTTGCGTGGCAACCCTGTTGTTAGGCTTGTTCGCCATGGGAATTCCAGCCTGGCCGTGTCCGTTTTTTCATGCTCTCGGAATACCGTGTCCGGGTTGTGGATTAACGCGAGCCACCTTCCTGCTTTTGCATGGCAACGTGCGAGCTTCGTTAACTTATCATGCCTTCGCTCCCGTCTTCCTGTTGGGGTTTTCTCTTATCGGCGCGGCGGGTTTGTTGCCGGAAAAATCGCGGCTTTCTTTTATTGAAAAACTTGTGGTCTTTGAGCGACGCACTGGAATTGTTTTTATTCTGTTAGCAGGCCTAATTCTCTACTGGCTGGCGCGACTGCTGTTTTTGAATTCAAGTTTCGTTCAGCTAATTCGAGGGTAACGTTAGCATGTCGACTAATCACCTTATGGAGGAAAACCAAGATGTTATCGATACTTGCGATGCTGGTCGGAATTGGTTGTTTGATCTGCTTCATCATCGTCCTGATCAAGTTGTTTCAGGAAGAGGGTGCGCTTAAGGGAATTCTTGGGCTGATCTGTGGCCTCTACACCTTTATCTGGGGCTGGATGAACGCGGATCGGCTCGGCGTGAAAAACATCATGCTGATCTGGACTGTCTTGATCCTTGTGAGTCTCGTTTTGAACTTTGCTTTTGGAGCCGCAATGATCCCCTACGGGCCTCGCGCGGTTGCCCCTTAGCCAACCGGAACAACATTGGGCCATCGGATTCGGCGGCGGAAGCTTGGTGCTACCGCCGCCGAAACTCTTTGACTCGGCTCTTTTGGAGATTGACAGTGTCGCCAGGAACCCGCGTCACTCAAACTCGGCCAGCACCGGCGCGTGATCCGAGGGCCGCTCCCAGGTGCGCGGCTCAATGTCGATCCAGGTATTCTTGCTGCGGGCGATTAAAGGTTTAGTTACCCACAGGTGATCGATGCGCAGACCCAGATTGCGGCGAAAGGCTCCGGCGCGATAGTCCCACCACGAAAACTGTCCGCCCTCCTCATGATGAAGCCGGAAGGCGTCGGTAAATCCCCAGCGCTTTATCTCGTCTAGCGCTGAACGCTCAGCCTGGCTACACATAATCCGCTCCTGCCAAAGCTGTGGGTTATGAATATCGCGATCTTCCGGTGCAACATTGAAGTCTCCACACAGGATAACCGGCGCATCGATCTGGTAGTTATTGTCAAAGAATCCGCGCAGCCGTTTCATCCAGTCAAGCTTAAACTCAAACTTCTCCGAGCCCACGGCTTGTCCATTCGGAATGTAAACGTTGACTATGTGAACACCATCGATCGTGGCGGCGAGCAAACGCGCGTGCGCCCCTTCCTGATCTTCGTAATTGCCTCGTTGAACTTCTGCGCATTCCTGCCGGGCGATGATCGCCACGCCGTTATAGCTTTGCTGGCCAAACACACTCGGGCAGTAACCGATTTTCGAAAACTCCTCGAAGGGAAACTTGTCGTCGGTGCACTTCGTCTCCTGCAAGCACAGTACATCAGGCTCGACCGCCTCAAGCCAACGGATCACGTGCGGCAAGCGGGCGATTATTGAGTTCACGTTCCAGGTTGCGATTTTCATTTCTTACGAATTTGTAGGGGCAGGGCTTGTCCCTGCCCGAATTGCCGGCTGCCAAACGGCGGGCAGGGACAAGCCCTGCCCCTACTTCTCTTCACAACGAAGCAATCAACCCACCGATCAATGCGCCGCGTCGCGGAATGTCGTCGAGTTCAATATGTTCGTGCGTCGCGTGTGCGCCATCTCCGTCTATTCCCAGTCCATCAAGAACCGCAGCGCCTGCCGCGGCTGCGAAGTTTCCATCCGACGCGCCGCCAACCTGCGTTTCGCCCAGCTCAAAGTCCAGTTTACGCGCGAGCGCTTTAGCCCGGTCGTATAAAGCGAGCACCTTTTCATTGCGCTCGAGCGGTGGCCGGTTGATGCCGCCCCTCACCGTCAATCGCACGCGATTGTCATAGGGGCGCAGGTTGAGAATATCACTTTCGATGCGCGCGGCTTCTTCCGCGGTGCTGAACCGCACGTCGATCTCGGCTCGCGCTTCCGCGGCCACTACATTTGAGAGCGTGCCACCATGAAATACGCCGACGTTTACGCTAATACCGCCCGCTCCGCCGTTAAATGAATGCAGTCTATCCGTCTGCCGCGCTAACTCAAGAATCGCACTGGCGCCCTTCTCGGGTTCCAGGCCGGCATGCGCGGCGCTACCATGCGCTTCAAGCGAAAAGATGCCCGTTCCCTTTCGGCCTGTCTTCGCGCGCCCGCCGCTTCCCGGCGGCTCCAGCACTAAGACGGCGTGCGCCTTTCGCGCTTCTGCTTCGACAAACTGACGACCAGTGAAGCTTCCTGTCTCCTCATCGCAAGTTAACAACAAGACAACCGGCCGCTGCGGACGAACACCGGTCTCGACGCAAGCACGCATAACTTCTAGCGCCAAGGCGCAGTTTGCCTTCATGTCGAATACGCCGGGCCCATACGCCTTGCCATCTGCGACACGCCAGGGTCGTTGCTCCAGAGAACCGCGCGGGTGAACGGTGTCCGTATGTCCCAGAATCAGGATCGACTTCGCAGCGGGCGCATCCGCGAACGCAATCACGCGTAGATGTTCTCCATAATTCTCGCTGGCGATGCGTTCGATTGTCGTCACACCGCCGATTGCTTCAGCGGCGGCGGCCAGGAGCGAAACAACCGCTTTGCTTCCTGCCTCATCGCCCGAAGGAGATTCCGCTTCCACTAGAGCACGAGCGAGCGCAACGATCTTGTCCGTGCGGCCGAGAAAGTAATTCCTCAATGCGGTGATGTTTGAACTGGAGAGTTCCATGGTTACCGACTAATCGTCTCTTTTTGAACCGTCAGACTATCAACTCTTGCAAGGTTGACTTCAAATCCAATGCCGGGTTTGTCAGGTGCAGTGATAGTTCCGGCCGCAGACACTGTAACCGGCGGCTCGATAATGTCCTCTTTCCAGTATCTGGCGCTGGCCGAGACATCGCCCGGCAAAGTGAATCCCGCGAGCGTGGCCATCGCGATGTTATGGGCGCGACCAATGCCGGACTCGAGCATGCCGCCGCACCAAACCGGAATGTTGTTTTCACAACATACTTGCTCAACCTTCTGCGCCTGCGCGTGTCCACCCACTCGGCCAAGCTTCAAATTAATTATGCGACACGAGCCGAGCGCGATTGCGTGCTTCGCGTCTACGCTTGAATGAATCGACTCATCGAGGCAAATGGGCGTCGTGATCTGTTTTTGCAGTTCAGCATGATCGAAGATGTCATCGTGAGCGAGCGGCTGTTCGACCATCATCAGGTTGTACTGCTCTATCTCCTTAAACAAAGCCACGTCAGCGAGCGTGTAA
>JBGPYG010000399.1:0-3435 GCA_041493085.1 Pyrinomonadaceae bacterium
GTATCGCGCCGGACTCGAATCGATTCTCGGATTCAAGTTACAGGGCGAGCGATTGCGGATCGATCCCTGTGTGCCGCGCTGGTGGCGCGACTTTGAGATCACCTACCGGCGTGGCAGCACGACCTATCGTATTAGAGTTGAGAATCCACTTGGGGTCAGCCGCGGCGTTGCGACGGTCCAGTTGGACGGCGCGCTACAACGCGACGATGCGGTTCCGTTAAGGGATGACGGCCAAACTCACCATGTGCGCGTAGTGCTCGGCGAGCAGCCGGGAAAAGAGGATTCAATGGACCAGGAAAGCGATGCAACTCAGACCGAGCCTGCCAGTAGTGGTTAAGCTCAGTTTGGTTGCCGGACAATCGTGCTGGTTCGAGTTCGCCGTCTCCAAGTGGACAAAAACGCAAATACAAAACCTGGTTGACAGTTACTTTGAATACTTGACAGTCAGTATCTGCGCGCCTATTCTAATAGCGTTTCAAGAGCCTCGCAGCCAGCTGCTTATTGAGTAGTTGGCCTCACTTCTTTACCACCTTTGGAGTTGGTCATGCCTCAAGATCCTTTAACCCAGGCTCTTCGCTTAGTATTTGCTCCTATAGTAAAACAAAGCGCCAACTGGCCGCCCATACTTGCATACGGCCTCCCGGGCATAGTGGCGGTTCTGTTGATCATTGGGCTCGGACTAGTTGTTCCGCCAGGGCTTCTCTGGCTTCTGGCGGTGGTTATTCTTGCGCCGCTCGCTGGTTTCATCTTCGTTACCTGGCACGAGAGGCACAATCCTCTCGATCAGGCTACCTTATCAAGACCCGACGCTGTCATCGAGTTTCCAAAAGACAATCAAATAGTAGGCAGGACCATATATTGCGGAGGTCTCGCCTCGGGCATTCATCCGCAAGTGCGGCTGTGGTTGGCGGTCGAAGCCGTCGGTTGCATTTGGCCCAAAGAACGCGAGATTTCTGTCAGCGACGGTCGCTGGAACCATAGGATATTTGAGGACGGCGGGACCAAGAAATTCTCTGTGGTTCTTTTAGTGGCAGACCCCAGGGGCGACAAGATAATTCGAGACTGGCTGGAGGCGGGCAAGTTAAAGGCGGAGTATGCCGAAATGAAAGGCATTCCAGGAACGGAAACGCTGGCGAGAGTCGAGAACCTGCAAATTATAGACGCCTCCTGATCGAGATCCTGGACTTTGGTATCCTCGCAACGCGACTTTTCTATTGCGGAAGAAGCCTTCTCTACCGCGCTAGTACGCCTTTTCATCGTGCAGGAGAAACTTTCTATCGCGCAGGAAAGGCTTTGGAGCGCGGACTTCGTAGTACCGCGGGCATCTCGCCCGCATCTTCACGCTGAGTAGGACTGACTTTCCAGTCTGTCACTTCGAAACGAATCTTCATCTTCGGGAGCGCGACGACTTCATACTGGGAACGCGGACGCCCTCGTCCACATCTTCACGCTGAAGGTGTGAGATAAGATAGCCTGGGGTAAGCGCGTTTCGCGCGCCACCCCAGGATCGTTTGGTAATTCATATCTTCGTACGCAGCGCGCCGGAGGACATTGCCCCAACCTACTCTCTATTCGAACGCCTCCGACACTCCAAACAAATCACTCACACACCAATCCCTCAAACATCCAACGGACTTCTCACTCCCCGTCCCCCGCGATTCAACACATGCGTGTAGATCATCGTAGTTCGCACGTCCTTGTGCCCGAGGAGCTCTTGTACGGTGCGTATGTCGTAACCTGCTTCCAGCAGATGCGTGGCGAAGCTGTGACGGAAGGTGTGACACGTTGCGCTCTTGTTAATACCGGCCTCGACCACGGCTTTCTTCACGGCCCGCTGCACGTTTTGCCCCAGGACGTGATGCCGTCTCCGTTTTCCTGTCCTCGGATCACGAGAGAGCTTTGTATCTGGAAAGATGTACTGCCATCCGAAGTCGCGGGCCGCGTTCTGGTACTTGCGTTCTAATGCATAAGGCAGATAAACCTCGCCGCCGTCGGTTTTGAGATCCTGATTATGTAAACGCTTGACTCCTACCAGGTGAGCCTCCAGCGCGGCGCGAATTGATTGGGGCAGCATCGTTATTCTGTCCTTTTCGCCCTTCCCCTCGCGCACAATGATTTCACCGCGCCCGAAGTCGACATCCTTTACGCGCAAACGTATGGCTTCCATCAAACGCAGGCCGGAGCCGTAGAGCAAACTTGCTATCAAACGATTCGTGGAGCGGAGTCGTGCGATGACCGACTCGGTCTCTTCGCGAGTCAGAACCACTGGCAATCTGCGCCGCTGACGTGCGCGCACCACGTCCTGAATTTGTGGCAGCTCAACCTTGAGAACCTGGCGATAGAGGAAAACAAGTGCATTTAGAGCTTGGTTCTGGGTCGAGGCAGCAACACGTCCATCGACCGCAAGATGAGTTAGAAACTGAGTGATCTCTTCCGCACTCATGTCGCGCGGATGGCGCTTTTGGTGGAAGAGAATGAATCGCTTTATCCAGTTGCAGTATGCCTGTTCGGTGCGGAGGCTGAGGTGCCGGAGGCGGGCAACGTCACGCACCCGGTCAAGCAGTCGTCGTTCAAGCATGTGATGCATAATACCGCGTTTGGCGGTATTATGGACCAGTTTTGATAGATACTTAGTATGTTCGGTGCTTCTTTTGAATAAACGCAAATGTCGAAGATTTGGATTCGGATCATCTCAATTCTCGAGATCATAGGCGGCCTCAGCGGAATAGCTTTTGTCGTCTGGGAAATCGTAGCCACACCAACCGACCGTCACCCCGTTGTTATTGGAGCCATCGCCTTAGCAGTTTATGTCTTCAGTTTTATTGCCGGCATTGCTCTCTGGCTTGAGCGTCCTTTCGGACGCGTTGCATCTATCGTCGTCCAAGCTATTCAATTGCCAAAGTATATCTCCCAGCTCATTATCTTCATGTTCAGCTTTGGACTCGACGTATATGTCTATGGAATGTTAACCCCTAACGCTCAGCCGGTTTTCGGCTTCGAATTGAAGTTCCTGGCTTTCAATCAGCTTTTCGTAAATGTGCCGGACGCGCCTGCTGGCTTCGGTATCAGTATTTCTTCCTGTGTCTTTCTGGGAATGCTGCTAAAGTTCAAACCCAAACGTTTATCGCAGGATGCTAGTAATGACGGGCAGCGCGCCGAACAAACGCTTGCAGCGGACTCGGTTGAGCATGGCGGTTATTGAAAGCTGAAGCGACGATTGCGTGGTTTCGCTCGCCGCTGAAGCGCAGCGTTATGTTGCCTCGCTATTGAGAATCGCAAGACAGGAAACAGGTCGCGGCTTGAATGGTGACAACGCTCCGGGCAAGTTCTCAGTTGAGAGTAGCGAACGTCATTCAACGTCAGTGGTTATTTTGAAAGTCGCGAGGCGAAGGTTAGTGGTTCCAGCCAGCAGAGGCATCATAACAATGGCATGCA
>JBGPYG010000238.1:0-6397 GCA_041493085.1 Pyrinomonadaceae bacterium
AAAGTCGTGGGCGCCGTCCTTCATTGCCTGTACCGCTTCGTCAATCGATCCGAAGGCAGTCATCACAATGACGGGAATGCTTCCGTCGGCAGCCCTCGCGGCACGTAAGACGTCGAGGCCAGATCCGTTTGGCATGCGCAGGTCGGTGAGTACCAACTTGTGTGGGCCGCCGGCGATTTCGTTCAATGCGGCGCGCGCATCGGCAGCTTCAGTGACGGTGTAGCCAGCATTTTCCAGGGTAAGGCGCAAAACGCGGCGCAAACTATCTTTGTCTTCGACCAGAAGAATGTCAGGCATGTTGAAGTGGAAAAGTAAATTCAGAAGGAGCCAACATCTGAAACTGGATGCATTTGCGTTGAGCCATAGCCGACAAGAGCACTCCCTACACAGTCGTCATCATTGATTGTTCCGTAGCATGTGTCAAGCATCCTAATCGCACGAAAAGGGCGTAAGCCTGTGGAAGACTTACGCCCGATAGGTAACAATGATTCTGGTTGGCTATTTCTCAGCGATACCTAATACAACCCCTCCCGTCATGACAACAGTATCCAATACTTTCCTGGAGTCGTACTGTAAGTTTGAAGTTCCGGTACCGTTGGAATAATCAAACGTCGGATCAAGGAAACCTCCGGTGGCGCCAAACCGGGCGATCATGATGGATCCATAGATGTCTCTGTTACCGCCACCCTGCTTCACCAGTCTCCCTTGACCGAGTACCAGGATTATCCCGCTGAAATTCGGTCCCGCACCGTTGAAATAAAGCGTCCCGTTTACAATTAGTAGACCAGCTCCTCCATCCAGATGGCAGTCGCCTTTCACTATCGTAAACTGCGGGGCCGCGGCTGTTCCGGGGCTGCCGGTCAAGGAGTTAAGAACCACGCCTCTCTTGGGACAGGGAGAGCCAGGTGCTGCACATGAATTTGCGAGCGTCTCGGCTTCAACCAGAAACGCACGGGCATTATCGGCCGTCTTGAGAAACCAGGGCGTGGGGACTATTGTTGTTCCGGCTGGAGCGGGATCGCCAGGTAGATCGAGCACGTTAAACTTTGGATTAGAAACTGTGCCTGGTTTAGAAGCATAGGCCGCCTCCACGGTAGTGACGTCATGCCCGCTGATTGCCAGAGCAGGCTTCGCCGGCTGCTCTCCAGCGTTATCCGCGCCCGAATAAGTTTTGGCATTACTGTTTCCGAGATCAATCGTCACATTCGTCGTCGCGTCATCATGCCCACGAAGAACGAGTGGGGCCGGCACATCGATTTGCAGCCCATTCGCGTGCAACATCATCGACAGCGTTTTCCTTGCGCCCCGTGGTCCATAGCCGGTTGCCTTGACAATGATTCGAACAGGTGTCGTGGTTGCAAGGTTTGTATTGTCCGGATCGGTCAACTTCACGTCGTAGGCAACACCATTGAAAGGGTTGTAGCCGGGACTGATGCCAACGCGATCGGCATACGTCAATCCGCTCGGGATGAAATTGTAGGAAAGCCAGCGCGAAAGCCTTGTGGAACCAGGCGTCGTTGGATCTCCCGCAAGATTAGACGTGCTCGCTTTAAGAGCTTTGGTAAAGTCAATCCTATTTTCCGGGGCCACGTTGCCGACTGGATTAGCCACAAACAGCGGATTAGGCAGGACATTGCCACGCATCACATTCAAGGTTGCCTGAAGACCGGCTTCAGCGCCGTAATAAGCCTGCATCTCGGCAGCCGCATCCACAGTGTTCGTCGCCGACATTGAAGTCGTGAGAATCAACGTTCCTCCCGCGGTCAAGAGGAGGGCTGATATGAGCAACGTGGTGATGAGCGCGGCGCCGCGCTCGCCTCTACGGTTTCCGGTGTGCTGCGAAACTGTTGTTAGCATCTCCATAAGTTCCTACCTAAAACTGCTGCAAAGTGTTGGGGGCATTTCTTAAGGCCACGTCGGAAACTAATCCCACAACTGATGCCGGCTGTTCGGGGCCGGCAGGCAAAGCTACACTCACGTTTATTCTTATTCTTTCAGCGGTGGCGGCAGTGACGGCGCCGCCCGCTGTGTCCAGATAGGTCAAGGTTAGTCCGGTGATATTGCCGGCCAGCACGACAGAGCTTCCGGTCGAATTGTCGAACCGGACGATTGCCCTGTTTGCCGTTTGAAAGATGAAACGGACATCTTCGTCAGGTTGGCCCAGGCTCGCATCATTGTTGAGATTTGCGCGTATCCGGATAGAGTCGATGGCTGAATCGGCTACGACTATTCCATTATCAGTTAGTCCGTATCCGGTGTTTCCAACCTCGCGCGACATAATGTTTAGCGCTCGCTGAGCCGATGCCAGGGCATTGGTGCGCAGATTTTCCCGCGTTCGAATGCGCAGCGAAGTAGCCAGCAGGGTGCTGGCGGCGGCCATCACGACGAGCGTGATAGTCAAGGCTATCAACAACTCGAGCAGGGAAAATCCGGCTTCCGTTCTGGCCTTTGGCTGTATACGTTTACTTAACATACGTCTCAGTTCTTCGTTTGCCTCACCGATCACTTCTCGAGCGTTGAGTAAGCAACGTTATCGTTCCACCAGCGCCGAAGGCCCAGCCCCTTCCGATACTCAGAGGGACTACCGTCACCGTGATGCCCTTAAGGTTCGTTGCCGGATTGACGTCGGGTGCTAGCGTAGCTGGGTTGTCGTCGATCACGACCGTCTGCCTATACAATCGGCCGCCGCTCGTTATGTTCGATTGCACTGTGCCCCCGTCCAAGCTTGCGTCGGTAGTAGTTGAATTGAACTGCGCACTGCGCAGGCTCTCCAGCGCTTGTTGTGCGATCGCGAGACTGGTAGCGCGATCGGCGCCGCCAGAATTGTTGTAGATCGAAAAAGAAAACAAGGTCGCCGAACCCAGCGCCACGACTAGCATTATCACCATTGCAATAACTGCTTCGAGCAATGTGAATCCCAACTGCCCAGCGGCAGAGTGTCCTGTCTCCGTGGGTGGAATCCATCCGCCGCTGGTTGGGCGGAGACGAGTCTCAGCCTTGATTTGTTTAGAAAAATCCGGATTCATGGAATTTGAGTATTGGGGCGAAAAGTGGGTGTAGGCACGGGGGACGAGTTTACGACTGCACTGCTCGGCGGTGGGCCATCGAGGCTCGGTTGTCCGGAGGAAGTTAAGTCAATTTGCGCAAACCCATAGTAAGGAGAGAGGATCTTCACGAAGGAAGGATTCGCGATGTTGCCGCCGGAGTCGACGGTCCGACCGCGCCAATTGAAATAGATTGTTCGGGGATACGGAACGTCAAACGTGAGATTTGCGTCGGCCGGCAAACTGATCACCTGAGGTGCATCGAGTGTCCCATCGCCGTTTGAATCAATGGTTACTGAATAGAACGTTGCATTCATGATGGCGACTTGCGCCATCTCGGCTGCGGTCGCCGGACGACGACGCACTGAATCGAGGCGCGCTTTCTCCAAATAGGCGGTCAGCTGCTGGGCAGCGTTTGCTCTGGTCATCACCTGACGAGCACGCGCGATTTGAATAAACGCGAAACCGGTAAGCACCGTGATCATCGCGACCACGATCAGCAGTTCAAACACAGAGAAGCCGGCACTGTCGCTAAAGTCTTTTTGAGTGAGAGGGGCTTTCATTTTCTAATAACCGTAATGATCAAATTTTGCGAACGCTCAGTATTCGTGGAGTCCGGCGACAAAGACACCCGCCGAATCAAAGGCCTTTCGCACGGCGTCGGAGTTGTAGCGCACGTCGGAATCGCCACCTCCGTTTACCGAGAAAGTGGGAGAGGTGAATCCGGTAGTTGCCGTCGGTGAGGGATCGAAGCTGGCGACGATAATTCCACCATCGATGTGGCCGTTGCCGTTTCCGTTTCGATTAAAGATGCCTGCACCAAGCACCAATATCACGCCCTCGAAGT
Source organism: Pyrinomonadaceae bacterium (assembly GCA_041493085.1). Lineage (GTDB taxonomy): Bacteria > Acidobacteriota > Blastocatellia > Pyrinomonadales > Pyrinomonadaceae > PSRF01. The sequence goes on from JBGPYG010000238.1 coordinate 3,892, forward strand.
CTGTGGTGCCGCTCGTAATCAACTCTCCGGTAACGATCAGGAGACCACAGCCCTGGTATCCAGCGCCCAAGGTAACGGCGGCGCCGCCGTAGTTATCGATAAAGGTCGTCATTGGGGCGGCGCTCGTTCCCAGGCCTCCGGTAACGGCTGCCTGCGTGGCGAAGTATCTTCCGTCTCCATGTGCAATGTCGCTGGCGGTAGCGAGGAAGGTGCGAGCGGCTGATGCTGTAGCCAGAAAGTTAGGAGTGTTTGTGGCGCCCAAGGTGGCTACTGTACTGGGAGAAACCTGATCAGTCCCGCCCCCCTGCGCATTGAGGTCATTAACGACTGTCTGCGCCGCTGGCTGGTTAGCTCCGCTCACGGCGACTGCCGGAATTCCGCTGATCGGTGGGTTGTGAACATCATTGCCGGTATAACCGGAGGCATTTGAACTACCCATGTTAAGTGTCATGCTTGTGCCTCCCGCAAGCGTAATCGCGGCGGGCAGAGCAAAATTAATGTAACTGCGATGGACCACCATTTCGAGCTGCTTAATCGCGCCCTTCGGCCCGTAGCCTGTGGATTTAATGAGCAGCCGCGGCGGATCGCCGTCAGTGACCAGAGTCCCGTCCGGGTCGATAACCGAAACGTTGAAGGCAATCCCGTTTAAGGGAGTATAAGTGTTGTCCGTTGGATTTACTTTCACACGGTCGGGAAAGGCTGAACCGGTGGACGTGTAGTTGTATTGGAGCCACGCGGAAAAGCGTAAAGGCGCGGTGTTAGGATCGGTCGGGACGTTAACTTTGTCTCGTGTCACAGCGTTTCTAAACGTGATCCTTGTTCCGGCTGTGATGTCATGTGGGTTCACGTTCCCGCGCAGAACGCTCAGGGCTTGTTGTAAGCCTGCTTCAGCTCCGTAATATGCTTGCATCTCGGCCGTAGCATCGATTGCGGTAGTCGTTGACGTGCTGGTGGTTAGGATCAGTGCGCCGCCGGCCGCCAGAACCAGGGTTGCGACCAATAAGGTTGTAATGAGTGCGGCTCCCCGCTCGCGCGAACGCGAGTTATTCATTTTCTTGCAAATTGAAACTGGCATCATCGGTTTAAACCTCACAGCGAACAGTGGTGAATCAATACTTTATTAACGTGGAATTACGCAGCGCGACGTCAGAAATCAGCACCGTCTGCCAAGGTCGTTGATAACCCGGCGAGCCCGGGGTGCCGACTTGCGGAGTCCTTATGCAGGCCAGCACCACGACAAACTTCGCCGCGTCCGGCGTGACCTCGAGTTGGGCGGTACCCGCTGCATTCAACGGACTTGTAATTTGGCAGTTCGGCGGATCCTGCGTATAAGTAACTTTTTGATCGAAATAATAGAAGCGCACAGCGTCAACACGATTGGCCAGCACTGTACCTCTGAGATCCACAGGCGGTCCCGGGTCTGCAAACCGGTCCCACCGCGCTAGATAGTTTGTGAGAGCGGCTGTATTAACAAAATAGGTCACATCCTCACCGGAGTCTTGAACGTTGGCCCTGGAAGGCTGGCTCACGTTGGGGTCGAGGTCGAATTTGTTCAGATTGGCCCGGAGTCGAATGGCTTGCTGATTTGAGTCCTGTGGCACGATCCCGTTCGTCGTCAGGTTGAAGCCGGCATTGGCGATCTCGCGCGACATTATGTTGAGCGCTCGCTGCACGTCAGCCAATTCATCAACGTGTTCATTTTCACGGGTTCGCACATTGAGTGAACGAGCCAGCAAAGTAACCGAGATGCTCATTATTACCAGCGTCAGAGTCATCGCGATCAAAAGCTCCATGAGCGAAAAACCGGCCTGCTTCTTTTTCTCGGTGCGTTGGATAAACATGTGTTTCGTTGCCATCAGAGTTAACGGTTAGGACCTAAGAGCAAGGTGCTTCTTTCGGTAGTCAAAGTCACTGAACCAAAGAGCGAGGCAATAGATCGGGCCCAGGCAGGACCTGCCCCCTGAGGCACTACGCGCACGGTAATCGTTTTGAGTGTTGGCTGGCCGTTGACTACGTTTGCATCGGTGATCACGGTCCTAACTAAATAGGGACGGCCAGCGCTGGTGACATTTGTGTCTGTACCGGCGGTCGCCGCAAGACTCGCGTCAGTGAAAAGAACGGCTCGCATCTCCTCGATCCGCTGTTGGCCAACGGCCATCGCCAGTTGTCGATCGTTGGCAGTCGACGTGTTGCTTGCCGCGTATGCGAAAAGTGAAGCAGCTCCGAGGCCGACTATCATCAGGATCACAAAGGCGATCGCAGTCTCCATCAACGTAAATCCGCGCTCATTTCTTCGAGGAGCTTTTGGAGACTTGGGAAAGTTTGAGTTTTGTTTTTCTTTACGCATTTGGCTCTAACGACCAATCACTGTTGAAGAGTTAACGGAGTCGGTTTAGCGGTTGACTCCCACGGAAGTAGAAGCGCTACAAGGAGAAGTCGCGGTGAAACTGATCGTGCCCGCTTGATTTTCTCCGTTCATTACTACGTTGAACGTAACCGTCCCGCT
>JBGPYG010000261.1:0-5923 GCA_041493085.1 Pyrinomonadaceae bacterium
CAACCATAGTTAGCCGCTCCCGCAAATCAAGCGGGGTCAGACTAGTTTCGGTAAGCTCGCGTAGCCAGTTGTAACTGATTAACATAAAGCGGGCTTTGGTCTTTGGTCTTTGGTCTTCGAATTGAACTAAGGCCTCAAGAGTTGCAACTCAACGTTCGCAACAAGAACAAAGACCAAAGTCCAAAGTCCAAAGACCAAACGCAAGACCATCTGTTCAATCAAACTGCGACAGAAAGCGCACGTCGTTTTCGAAAAGCAGGCGAATGTCATCGAGGCCGTACATTAGCGCGACCATGCGGTCGATTCCCAGGCCGAAAGCGAATCCGGAAAACTCTTCCGGATCGACGCCAGCTCCGCGCAGCACATTAGGATGAACCATGCCTGATCCGCCGAGTTCGATCCATCCTGAGTTTTTACAAATACGACAGCCTGCGCCGCCGCATTTGAAGCAACTGAAGTCAAACTCCGCGCTTGGCTCAGTAAACGGAAAATAGGAAGGCCGGAAACGCGTGACCGTTTGCTCGCCAAACATCTGGCGCAGAAACTCGGCGACCGTGCCTTTCAGGTGCGCCATGCTGATTCCGCGATCCACGCACAGGCCTTCAACCTGAAAGAACATGGGATTGTGCGTTGGGTCGGGCGTATCGCGGCGAAAGACTCGGCCGGGCGCTATCATTCGGAGGGGCGCGCCGCGGCGCTGCATCGCGTGAATCTGCACCGTGGACGTCTGCGAACGCAGCGCAAAACCGTCGGTTGTGTAAAAGGTATCCTGTGAAGCGCGCGCCGGATGATTCTCGGGAATATTCAGGGCGTCGAAGTTATAGAAATCGGTTTCGATCTCCCGCCCGTCTTCAATCGCGTAGCCCAACGACACGAAGATATCTTCGATTCGTTCCCTTACTACGGTGATCGGATGAAGATGTCCGCGACGCGGCCGCCTGCCGGGAAGGGTGACGTCGATGGCTTCACGCTCTCGTCGAGCGGATTCAAGGTGGCTTTTAAGGTTCTGCTCAGCCTGCTCGATCTTGCTGGTGATGTTCGCTTCGTTTTGTTGAACTAGTTGACCGAAAACAGCCCGTTCATCCGGAGATACCCGCCCGATCATTTTTTTGCTGGCAGCCAGCGCACTCTTCTTGCCGAGATGCCGCGTGCGCAGATCAGCGAGTGCACGTTGTTCCGCTTCGGCGCTATTTAGATCAAGCGCGCTCAACGCTGCAGAATTCTCCGCAAAGCTGGCAAAGCGTTCGAACTCTTGCTCGAACGCTTTGCGTGCTGCTTCAACCTGTAGTCTTGGATCTGCCTGGCTTTGACCTTCTGCCATCAAACTTGTCCCGGCGGGCAACGCCCGCCTCTAAACGGTTACTGAAAGAGCCACAAACACTGGTTAAGCAGCCGCCTTTTCGTTCCTTGTTTCCAGCGCGTTCTGCGCCTTCACTGCAACTGCAGCAAAAGCTTCCGGCTGGTTAACCGCAAGGTCCGCGAGCACCTTTCGATCCAACTCCACACCGGCGAGTTTCAGCCCGTGCATAAGCTGCGAATAGTTGATTCCATTCAACCGCGCAGCGGCGCCGATGCGCACAATCCACAGACTACGAAAGTCGCGTTTCTTTAGCTTTCGTCCGGTATAAGCGAAATTCAACCCGCGCTCAACCGACTCTTTAGCCGAACGATAAAGCTTCGACTTCGTGCCGCGGTAGCCTTTCGCCAGCTTCAATATCTTCTTGCGCCGTTCGAGGCGCTTGTTGCCACGTTTTGCTCTTGGCATGATTCAATCCTCCTTAACGATGAACGCTGAACTGGTAATGATGAACCGAGCAAACCACGTTGTCGTTCACGCTTCCGCATTCATCCTTCATAATTGCTCTTAGTCTCTTCCGTACGGCAGCATCGCTTCGACTCGCTTCTGGTCCGATTTCGAAACCAGACCATCAATGTCCAGCAATCTTTTCCGCTTATGGGTCTTCTTCGTCAGAATGTGGCGCGCATGCGAATGACCGCGTTTGATCTTTCCGGTCGCGGTCAGGCGAAAGCGTTTCGCCGCACCCTTATGTGTTTTTAACTTAGGCATAACTGCTCTCCTGGAATATTTTCAATCTTCTATTCTCGGTTTCACTTGCTCTTCTGCCAATCCACACTTGTAATCTAAACCCTCAATCACTCTGGTTCACCCTTGGGTGTCGGCGGCGGCTCAGGCGCGGCCGGAGGCTGGGGAGCAACCGGGGCTTGCGGCGTAGCCTGGGGCTTTGGCGCGCCTGCCTGCGACGACTGAGGCTGGGGAGACTGCGGATGATCCGTCTTGGCGGCCCCCTTATGTCGCTTAGGACCCAGGATGATAAACATCTGGTTCCCTTCCATCCGCGGCCGTGTTTCTACTTCACCAACATCGATCAGATCTTTTTCCAGCTTCTCGAGAATGCGCGCACCCAACTCCCGGTGCGTCATCTCGCGCCCACGAAACCAGATGGTGGCCTTCACCTTGTCGCCGCCATCGAGCCACTCGCGTGCGTGCTTCATGCGATAGTCATAGTCGTGATCGTCCGTGCCCGGACGAAACTTCACTTCCTTGACGGTAATCGTTACCTGTTTCTTCTTCGCCTCGTTCGCCTTCTTTTTGGCTTCGTACTGAAACTTTCCGAAATCAATAATTCGGCAAACCGGCGGGTCGGCGGTAGCAGCAACCTCCACGAGATCCAGGCCTTTTTCCCTGGCGGCGCGAATGGCGTCTCGAATATCGAGCACGCCGAGTTGCTCACCCTCCTCGCCGATCACTCTTACCTGCGGCACGCGAATTCTCTCGTTAATACGGGCGATCGGCTGGCGCCGGTTATCCGGACGCTGGCCGCGACCTCGAAAGCCTGTAGCTATTGCTGCACCTCCTAAAGTTAGAAGTTTTGGGTTTGGAGTTTCGAGTTTCGAGTTACGCCAACCCGAAACACGGAACCCGAAACTCGAAACTAAGTGTTCGTCAACGCACGCGTCGCAATCAGCCCGCGCGCCAAACTCTTGAAATCGTCTAGCGACATCACGCCGATGTCACCTTTTGTTCGTTCGCGAACCGCGACGTTGCCCTGCTCCATTTCGCGATCGCCCAGAACCAACATAAAAGGGATTTTCCTAATCTGGGCGTCGCGGATCTTCGCGCCGATCTTATCGCTCTTCAGGTTCGCCTCGACGCGCAGTCCAGCACCTCGCAATTCGGCGGCGACGTTTTCGGCATATTCGTTAACCCGATCAGTAATGGGCAACACGGCCACTTGCACTGGAGCCAGCCACATCGGAAACGCACCGGCGTAGTGCTCAATGAGAACGCCGAAAAAACGTTCGATTGAACCGAAGAGCGCGCGATGAACCATCACTGGGCGGTGTGGTTTGTTGTCTTCTGCAGTGTACTCTAACTCAAACCGCTCCGGCAGATTGAAGTCCCACTGCACCGTGCCGAGTTGCCAGAGCCGGCCAATTGCATCTTCGATCTTGAAATCGATCTTCGGACCGTAGAAGGCAGCTTCGCCTTCGATCCGTTCGTAATTGATTTGGCGGGCAGCCAAAGCTTCAGCGAGCGCTGCTTCCGCTTTAGTCCACTCTTCTTCTGAGCCCAGCCATTGCTTTGACGTGTCACTGCCTTTCACTGATAACTCAAACTTGATCTTCTCAAAGCCAAACGTTTTCAGAACCTGAGAAGCGAAGTCAACACAATCGTCAATCTCTTTGCGAACCTGTTCGGGAGTGCAGAACAAGTGAGCGTCGTCAACTGTGAATCCGCGAACGCGCATCAGCCCGTGCAGTGTCCCCGACAACTCGCCGCGATAAACAGTTCCCATCTCAGCATAGCGCTGCGGCAAATCTCGATAAGATCGCTGCTGCGACTTATAGATGGCGATGTGCATGGGGCAGTTCATCGGCTTCAGCCGAAACTCGGTGTCTTCCAGGGTCGTCGGTGCAAACATCGAGTCGGCATAGTTCTGTTCATGCCCGCTGATATGCCAAAGCTCGCGCTTGGCAATGTGCGGCGTATAAACGATGCTGTAGTTGCGTCGCACCAACTCCTCGCGCAGGTAGTCTTCCATCTGCTGCCGAATAACAGCGCCCTTCGGGTGCCAGAAGATCAAGCCCTGTCCGTATTGCTCCTGAATCGAAAACAGGTCAAGCTCCTTACCCAAACGCCGGTGATCTCTCTTCTCAGCCTCTTCGCGCTGCTTGAGCCACGCGTCAAGTTGTTCCTGAGTGAAGAATGCCGTGCCGTAAATGCGCTGCATCTGCGGCTTCTCAGCATCGCCTTTCCAATATGCACCGGCGAGCGAGAGCAGCTTGAAAGCCCGAAGCTTGTTGGTGTTGGGGACGTGCGGGCCGAGACAGAAATCGATGAACGGTGAACTGTCAATGTAATAAACGCTAACCATCTCACCAGCCTTCTCGTCGATCAGCTCGCACTTCAGCGGCTCGTCACGTTCCTGGAAAACACGCAGCGCCTCCGCTTTCGAAATCTCTTCGCGCCGGTAGGCCAGGTTGCGGCTGGCGATCTGGCGCATTCGTTTTTCAATAACTGGCAGATCGGCCTCGGTCAGCGCCTGCGGTGTAATCACGTCGTAGAAGTAACCGTAGCGCGGATCGTCAAGCAGGGCCGGACCGATTCCCAGCTTGGTTCCGGGAAACAGATCGAGCACAGCAGCAGCGAGCAGATGCGCGGTGGAATGACGCAACACGTCGAGACCTTCAAGCGATTCTGGTAGCACGGGTTCGATCTTTATCGCCTCGCCGTTTTGCTGTTCCGTGAGTGTGAACGCGAGATCGACTTCCCGACCATTCACACGAGCCGCCAGCGCTTGCTTCGCCGCATCACGGTCCAGCTTCTTGAGCGCTTCGGCTACGGTGATGGGCCCGGCCAGTTGCGCTGCCGGTCCGTCGTTCAGTTTTACGTTAATCTCGCTCATTGAGGTGTAGTCAGATCACTGAAAGTTCGCGGCTTTGCCGCCTTCCGTGCGGTAAGGCTAGGCCTTACCGATCACCAACCTTTTATTTTTTGTGAGGCTGCGCCTCACTGAGGCTTAGCCTCAATAAATACTCACCGCGCGACGGAAAGCCAGAGGCCTTCCGCAGGGAAGGCGGCAAAAGCCGCATGGCATAGCCCAGCACTGCCACGAGTGGCTCCGGCACTTCCTATTCACGATTTACGATTCACTATTGCTACTTCAACTGATCGGATCTGATAGGAGCGCCTTCGCCGCGAGCCGCCACGAGGTGGCTGGGCAATCAAAAACTAAAGAATCGAGTGTATGTTCGATTCATGGCGAAGGTCTTCTGGAGCATCCTATCAAAAATTAGAAATCCGCAAACGCCTGCGCTGAAACCCTCTTGAAGTTGTAGAATCTAAACAAAGAGACGGAATAAGTCAATTTGTCACGTCTTCAGCGTGATGCCCACCCGCTAACGCAGGTGGTTCTGACAAGCGCGCCCTCCCTCACGGTCGGACTACTGCCCACCGCCTACTGCCTACTGCTTGTTGTCGGTCGCAGAAAAGCCGCGCTTCTTCATCAATGCCTCTACGCGCGGGTCACGACCGCGGAAGCTCCGATAAGCCTCAGCCGGATCAATCGTGTTGCCTACCGAGAAGATGTACTTGCGCAAGCGCTCGGCAACCTTGTGGTCATACGGACCGCCGGCTTCGACAAACGCTCCGTAAGCGTCAGCGGTCAACACATCAGACCAGAGATAACTGTAGTAGCCGGCCGAATACCCGTCGCTGGAAAACACATGAAGGAATTGCGGCGTGCGGTGGCGCATCACGATCTCGTGCGGCATGCCCAGCTCGGCGAGCGTCGCCTTTTCAAACGCGTCGGCATCAATCTTCTGATCGCCCGCCAGGTGAAGCTTCATGTCTACTAGAGCCGCCGCCAGGTATTCCACGGTTATGAAACCTTCATTAAAA
>JBGPYG010000219.1:0-6601 GCA_041493085.1 Pyrinomonadaceae bacterium
CACCGCGGCCACCATTGCGCGCGAAGCGGGAGTTGATGACTTTCTCGCTCAGGCCACTCCGGAAGATAAGATGGCGCTCATCAAGAAAGAACAGGCGGGCGGCAAGTTGGTGGCGATGACCGGCGATGGCACTAATGATGCGCCCGCGCTTGCTCAGGCTGATGTCGGTGTGGCGATGAATACCGGCACCCAAGCGGCAAAGGAAGCCGGCAACATGGTGGACCTCGATTCCAATCCGACAAAGCTGATCGAGATTGTTGAGATCGGAAAGCAACTGCTGATGACTCGCGGCGCGCTCACGACATTTTCGATTGCCAATGACGTTGCGAAATACTTTGCAATTATTCCGGCAATGTTTGCCACCGCGTTTCCAGTTCTCAATGCTCTGAACATCATGGGTCTGCGCACGCCACAATCAGCGATTCTCTCGGCGGTAATCTTCAACGCGCTGATCATTATTGCTTTGATTCCGCTGGCGCTGCGCGGGGTGAAATATCGCCCGATGAGTGCAGCTTCCTTGTTGCGTCGCAATCTGCTGATCTATGGGCTGGGGGGGATTGTCGTGCCCTTCATCGGTATCAAGATTATTGACGTGATTATTCATGCGATTGGACTGGCTTAACCACTCGACGAAAGTAGGCGCACCTTAATACTGGGACCGCGGGCGTCTCGCCCGCAACGAGCGCCGTATGGCGCGAGCAAGTCGCTGGGTAGAGTCAAAAGCGAGTGCATCCCACAATCTTGAGCATGCTGCGCACGCTCGGCGGGCGAGCCGCCCGCGGTCCCAGTAAAAGCGGCCAAGGTTCCATGGAAGGTTAGTTATGAAGAATCTAATAACAGCAATTCTAATGACCGTCGTCACCACTGTTTTGCTCGGCCTGGTTTATCCGCTAATAGTAACTGGTCTCGCGCAGGTCATCTTTCCTGACCAGGCCAACGGATCATTAATCAGGCGCGCTGACGGTACAGTGATTGGCTCACGCCTGATCGGCCAGCCTTTTTCTTCGCCTGGTTATTTTCGGTCGCGACCATCAGCCGCAGGCGTCAACGGCTACGATGCGGGGGCATCTTCGGGCTCGAATCTTGGACCTACTAATCAGAAACTGATTGATCGCGTCAAAGCCGACGTTGAGAAGCTGCAGGCGGAGAATCCGAAAAAACCAGTGCCCGTGGATCTGGTGACAGCTTCCGGATCGGGTCTCGACCCGCACATTTCTCCGGCAGCAGCGGAGTTTCAGGTGCCGCGTGTAGCCCGCGAAAGAAAAGTGAGCGAGGCAGAGGTACGACGAGTGGTTGCCGCTCATACGGAAGGCAGGCAGTTTGGGTTCTTGGGTGAACCCAGAGTAAACGTGCTGGAACTTAATCTGGATTTGGACAGAACTATGCCTATGAGGAAATAAGAGGCCGGTATCAAGATTTGGGTTCAGTGCATTACTGACTCAAAGTCCTGGCCACTTAAGTGCGGTTCCAAAGATGAACGAAAACGGTAAACGCCCATCACCGGAATCCCTTCTCGCCAAGCTCAACCAGGGCGAGCAGGCGAAGTTGCGTGTCTACATCGGCGCAGCTCCCGGTGTCGGTAAGACTTATCAAATGCTGGAAGATGCCCACCTGCTCAAGAAGCAAGGCGCGGACATCGTCGTCGCGGTGGTGGAACCGCATGGCCGCGAAGATACCAAAGCGATGATCGGCGAGCTGGAGCGCGTGCCGATGCGCCGCATTGAGTATCGCGGAGTTACCCTGGAAGAGATGGACGTCGATGCAGTTGTTGCTCGGCGCCCAGCCATCGCCATCGTTGACGAACTTGCTCACACGAACATCCCCGGTTCAAAGAATCGCAAACGTTACCAGGACGTGCTCGATGTACTCAACGCCGGCATTTCTGTAATCACCGCGGTAAACATTCAACATCTCGAATCACTCAATGACGTAGTGACTCGCACCACGGGAGTGCGGGTGCGCGAGACGGTTCCAGACCACTTTCTGCGGCGCGCCGATGAGGTTGTCAATGTCGATGTTTCAGTCGACACCCTGCGCACGCGTCTGCGGCAGGGCAAGATCTACGACGTAGTAAAGATCGAGCAAGCCCTGAATAACTTCTTTCGCAAGGGAAATCTTTCCGCCCTTCGCGAACTTGCCCTGAGGCAGGTGGCCACAGATCAAGCCGCCAAAGCACACGACTACCGCGAACGTGAAGGGCTGGATCAGGCAGTGATCCCTGAGAAAGTGATGGTTGCGATGGCCTCTCGAGGCAGCGCGAAGAAGTTGCTGCGGGTGGGTTCGCGCGTGGCTGGACGACTGGCTAGTGACTGGTACGCAGTTTACGTGGAAACGCCTGGCGAAGAGCCCGGCCGTATCAAGCCGCCCGATTATGCAGCGCTTCAGGAGAACATTCGGTTTGCTGAGGAGCTGGGAGCAAAGGTCGTTAAGTTGAAATCCCGGCGAGTGGCAGATGCGTTAATCGATTTTGCGAGACGTGAAGCTATCACGCATGTTGTTTTCGGTCAGACCTCACGGTCTCGCTGGGACATTCTCTTGCACGGTTCAATCATTAACCGTTTTCTCCATGAAGTGCGGGACGCGATGGTGCAGGTGGTGCCGTTAGATCAGAAGTCAGAAGTCAGAAGTCAGAGGTCAGAATAAGACCGCTGGCCTGTCTTTCATTCTGCCTTTGCGGTTCGACATCCCGGAAACCACCAGAGGCTTCTGACTTCTGTTTTTATGAACTTAAGAGCCAAACTTTTATTCGGTTACCTGATCTTCATAGCTGCCCTCGTTGTGCTCGGCGGGTGGAGCGCCTGGCGGTTACGGGAAATGGGGGGCGTGTCGCGCCGCATCATCTCCAATAATTACGACTCAGTAGTCGCGGCGCAGGAAATGAAGGAGAGTCTTGAGCGCCAGGACTCCGCGGCGTTATTTGCCCTTCTTGGTGCGCGTGACAAAGCCATGACCCAACTGCGCGAGCATCGCGCGCGATTTGACGCCAACTTTCAGAAGGCAGCAAACAACATCACTGAAGTCGGCGAGCCTGAGGCTATAGAGGCGATTCGCCGTGACCGCGAAAGTTACTACCGAACGTTCGACGCCTTTATAGCCAGAGTGAATGCTACAGGAAGTTCTCGACAACCAGGTGTAGCCAGGGATGAAGAGCTTTCAGAACGTAACGAGTACTTTACCCGGCTTGAACCACAGTTCGACAAGCTCCGCGCAGACTGCGAGCACCTGCTGCAACTCAATCAACGCGCCATGCTTGCCAAGTCGGAGGCGGCCGCCGGCGTGGCTCAACTCTGGTTCTACCGCACGCTGCTAATTGCGGGTGTTTTAGTGGCTGCCGGGTTATTCCTGGCTTTCTTTCTGGCGAATCGAATAGTCGAGCCGTTGCGTCAGCTCACTGCAACGACAGCAAGAATGGCTGGGGGCGATCTCAATGCAAGAGTCACAGTGAGTTCGCGGGATGAAGTTGGTGTGCTGGCCGCCGAGTACAACCGTATGGCCGAGCGTCTTCGTCAACTGCGCAGTTCCGATATGGGCAAGCTCCTGGTGGCCCAACAAACCACCGAAGCCGCGATCGATTCCCTGTATGACCCAGTGATCGTGACTGATGCCGAAGGGTGTGTAACCAAACTGAACCCTGCTGCGGAAGAGATATTCGGTTCCGAGAAAGAAAACACGGGCAAGCACGTCGGTGAGGTAGCGCGCGACGAGCGTATCGCCGGCGCTGTTGCGGAAGCGCTGGAGTCGCAGCGTCCCGTGGCTGGTGAAGGGATGTCTTCAGTTTTGCCGCTTGCCGTCGATGGTTCGGAAAGGGCATTTCGCTTGCGCACGACTCCCATGCGTGACAGCAGCAATCGCTTGCTCGGCGCTGTTACCCTTCTCGAAGACATCACTCATCTGCGTGAGATTGATCGTCTCAAATCAGAATTCATAGCCACTGCTTCACATGAGCTGCGCACGCCGCTAACCAGCGTGCAGATGGGCGTTCATCTGCTGTTGGAAGGAGCGGCGGGAGAATTGAACGATAAACAAGCCGAAATACTTGGCGCTTGTCGCGAAGACTGCGAGCGGCTCGATAAGCTGATGCGTGATCTACTTGATCTTTCCAGAATTGAAGCTGGTGAGAGTCAGCCGGAGCTTCAAGCCGTCAGAACGCGTGAATTAATTATTGCCGAGACGGAAGAATTGCGCCCGCAAGTGGAAACCAAAGGGCTTTCCTTTCGAGTAGACGTCCCAGTTGATCTTCCGGTTGTAATGGCCGATCGCTCACAGATTGAACGGGTCCTGGCGAACCTGGTGGTGAATGCCATTCGTTACACCAAACAAGGTGAAATCAGAGTTAGCGCCGAACCGCGCGGTCACCACGTTGCCATTTCAGTCTCCGACACGGGAGGCGGTATTCCACCGGAGTACTTGCCTCATATTTTCGACAAGTTCGTGCAAGTACCAGGTGCCGCTACGGGCGGCGCTGGATTGGGTCTGGCAATTTCCAGATTGATCGTTGAAGCGCATGACGGGCAGATCAGTGTGCAGTCCGAACTGGGACACGGTTCGACCTTCACTTTCACTTTGCCGGTCGCTGCTTGAGTAACTATAGCGAGGACTTGTATGGCTGAGTCTGGAGTCGGGAGTCATGTTAACTACAACTGATTCTTGACTCCCGACTCCCGACTATTTCAAGAAGAGGAGAAATGAATAAGCGCATTTTGATCATTGATGACGAAGAGCACATCCGTCGAATGATGCGACTCACGCTGGAAGCGGCCGGAAACGCCGTGGGGGAGGCACAAGATGGACAGGAAGGGTTGAAGCTCTTTGGAGATGGTTCTGCCTGGGACGGAGTTGTCTTAGACCAAAGAATGCCAGGCATGGACGGACTCGAAACATTACGAAGAATTAAAGAGAGTAATCCCCGCGCTCGGGTCGTCATGGCGACAGCTTATGCTTCGATTGAACTCGCGGTGGACGCAATGAAGCTTGGCGCCAGTGACTTTGTGCGCAAGCCCATGACGCCTGAAACGCTGCGGAACGCCCTTGCTGCCGCTTTGACAAAGCAGATACAAGAGCCAGCTGCTTCTGAACAACTTGCGCCACCAACACGAGAAACACCGTCGCCTCCGATCATCGAAACGATTACCATGAACGGCTTTTCCATTCTGGATCCGGATAAGGATGACGGGCACTTGCCGGACCAGCATCGGTTTACTGTCGTCAGCCCAGTCGGGACGCGCGACGAGGTGCTGGTGCAAATTGATGAAGAGGTAGTGGGATACGTCGAACGGCGAACAGGAAGACGCCTGCCCCTGGAAAGCTCATTCTGGACCGCACAGGCGAGGCGTTTGTTGACTGACTATCTGTGGAACGAAGGTGATGTACCACGAACCAGAAAACTTACCCTCAAGCAATTAAGCCGCGACGAATTGCTGATTGCAGAGCGGTGGACGGAATAGTGAAGTCTTCGTTATTTCTTAGTGCCAAAACCCACTCACTAAAGCGTTGCCGGATTTGATCGCGCACGTCGCCGGAAGACAGCCTGCCGCGCCGCGTCACCCGCCGGTGGCTGCACCGCTTAGCGAAGAAAACTGTTCAGCCCTGTTACCTCTGTGCTATTTTGGCGCCTTCCAGCCCAGGAAGAATTTGTGTCGATGCTCAATTAGCAGCAAGGCATTTCCAACTTTGTAAGCAGTCGCAAATTTATGCCACAGCCGTCTGTGGTTCTAATTCCGAGGATATCCATGAAAACAGTTCAGCGAATCTCAGTTGCCAACATCTCGCTTTGTTTTCTGTCGCTGGTCCTGGCTTTATTATTTTTGGTCTACGGCTCACAACCCGCGGTTGCTCAGGATAAGAGTGAGAACAAACTCGATGACACCTTTCTGAAGAATCTTCAGTTTCGTGCCATCGGTCCGGCAAACATGGGCGGCCGCATTGACGACATCGCGGTGGTAGAAAATCATCCCAGCACGTTCTACGTTGGCGCAGCCACGGGCGGCGTTTGGAAAATTACGAATAACGGCACCACTTTCGAGACAATCTTTGACAGACAGGGATCGACCTCGATAGGCGACATCGCGATCGCGCCTTCCGATCCGAGCATCGTCTGGGTGGGCACGGGTGAGCCAAACAATCGGCAAAGCTCATCCTGGGGTGACGGAGTTTATCGGTCATTAGACGCAGGCAAGACGTGGACAAACAGGGGGCTACGCGACACCAAACACATCGGCCGCGTGGTCATCGACTCGCGTGATCCAAACATTGTCTACGTTGAGGCCGTGGGCCACTGTGGGGGCCAAACAAAGAGCGCTGCGTATTCAAGACCACCGACGGCGGCAAGACCTGGAGCAAGAGCTTGAAGACGCAGATTGCGACGCTACAGAATTCCTTGAAGGACAACCCGTTAGTGCCGGTCTTGACTTCATCGAACAGGCCGGTGCAACATCGAGGCCGTTAGCCTACCATTCCTTCCAAGGAGAATTCGCGATGAAAAAACACTGGCGTGTTGCGGTTCCTGTTGTCTGCTGCTTAACGATTCTCACCCTTAGCTGCGCGCAGCAGCAGCAGCCTGCCTCCGATACCCGAGCCACCGACGAAGCCGCGATCCGCGCTG
>JBGPYG010000414.1:0-3114 GCA_041493085.1 Pyrinomonadaceae bacterium
GTTCGATCGGCACGTGTACATTCCGGTGACCACTCACCTGCAAATCTTCGGGCGCAACGGCCTGCAGATTCACGGCAAGGGTCGCGATCGCGAAACATTTCAGGCAACGGTCGAAGACGCGCGGGTCGCGATGCGAAACAAACACCGCCTGAATGGGAATGAAGAAGACGACTTCGGCCTGGTTAACGTGGAAGAGCTTAACAATCAAATCGATCAGTTTACCGGCAGCATAGCCGCGGTCGTCGTTCCGATTACTCTGATCACACTAATCGTGGGTGGCATCGTGGTGATGAATATCATGCTGGTGAGTGTTACCGAGAGGACGTTTGAGGTTGGATTGCGTAAAGCTGTAGGCGCAACGAGGAGACAGATTCTACTTCAGTTTCTAATCGAGTCTGCCATTCTGTGTGCGCTTGGGGGCGTTCTTGGACTACTGCTGTCGTGGGGAGTGACCGTCTTGATTACAGCTTTGGCGTCTATCACGATGACCATAACCATTGGCTACATCCTGCTGGCGCTGATTGTCTCGACAGCGATTGGAATGATTGCCGGAATCTATCCGGCATTTAAGGCAGCGCGGCTCGATCCAATTCTGGCCCTGACGCAAGCAACGTAATCGCACCGATCGTTTGACGCATTTGAAACGAACGTTTAGAGGCGGGCATTATCTACGACGTTCGTTTAGAGGCGGGCATTGCCCGCCGGTTCAAGCAGGGATAGAACGAAATAGTTGAATGCGACGCGGCACCGCGGGCAACGCCCGCTTCTAAACGGCGACCGGGTTAACGGTGGCCGGGTTTACCGATGAAACTTAAGCTGCCAAAAAGTGAATTGCATGAGACGCTCCGGATGGCGCTCGATAGCGTGCGGGCGCACAAGTTTCGCAGCTTTCTTACCGTGCTGGGCATTGTGATTGGCGTGATGACTGCGATCACTATCGCATCCATACTCACGGGCTTGCGGCAAAACATCGTCGCCATCATCGAAGAATACGGCACAAACAATATCTACGCTTTCCATCTTTCCACCGGTCCGCGAACGAGCGAGGATCGTTCGGAGCGAACCAGAAAGCCCTTGACGGTGGCTGACGCGGAAGCGATTCAGGCTCAGGCGAGCGCTGTCGAGGAAGTAGCTCACCGGGCCCCAAACATCGGTTATAGCGGCGGCCCGTTTGACGACAACGTTTCTTACAAAGGTCACAACTACCGCTGGGGAGACACGCAGGGTGTTTCGGCCAACTACGCCGACATCACCAACATTGTGATCAAGGAAGGCCGCTTCATAACCGAAAACGACGATCAGCAGCGCGCTAACGTAATGGTCATTGGCGTCAATGCCGCTGACGCCCTCTTTCCTGGCCAGAATCAGCAAATAGCCGGAACCGAGGTGCGCATGGGCGGGCAAAATTTCGAAATTGTAGGAGTACTCGAGAAGAGGAAGGCCGGATTCTTTGGCGAGAATGAAGAGGACAATGCAGTGTTCATTCCTTTTCGCACCGCGCAGAAGGTTGCGCCCGCAAAGGGTTACCTGCTGCTGGTAATCAAAGCCCGCTCCGGGAGGACCACCGAAGCGCTGCAACAGGCAGAAGACATTCTTCGCCGTCGCCGCAATGTAAAGTTTGGCGATCCCAACAACTTTGACATCAAAACTGCCGACAAGTTTATCGAACAGTTTGACAGTATCACTGCCATGGTGGGTCTGATTGCCATCGCCATCTCCAGTCTCGGGCTTTTAGTTGGTGGTATCGGCGTGATGAACATCATGCTGGTAAGCGTAACGGAACGAACGAAAGAGATCGGGGTGCGCAAGGCACTTGGCGCACGGCGAAGAGATATCGTGCGGCAGTTTTTGTTTGAAGCGATGACCCTTACCTTTCTGGGCGGTATTCTCGGCGTCGTGCTCGCTGTGGGCATTAGTCGCATCATCATGCTGCTCGTTCCCGCTCTGCCCGCTTCGATTCCCACCTGGGCGGTCGTCTCCGGGCTCACCGTCTCCGTCGGCGTTGGTCTCCTTTTCGGGGTATGGCCGGCTCGCAAAGCCTCTCGTCTAGATCCCATCGAGTGCCTGCGCTACGAATAAAGTAGAACAGAGGTCAGAGGTCGGAGATCAGAAGTCAGTAAGAGGTGTTTGGGGTTGCCTTTGTACTGACCTCTGTTCTCCGACCTCTAACCTCTGTCCTTCAGATTCGCGCAATCCGCGTTAATCCGCGGCTACAAATCGTATAAGATAGCGTAGCATGACCACGAAGCAGCCGCAGCGCGATTTGATCAAAGAGTATCTGACCTACCTGCAGGTCGAGAAAGGACTGGCGCGTAACACGCTCGAGAGCTACCGGAGAGATCTGGCGCGACTGGATCGTTGGGCAAGTAAGTCCGGGAAGTCGGTTGCGCAACTGCTGCGACCCGATCTACGCAAATGGATCGCACAGCTTTCTCGCGAAGGGCTGGCGCCTTCATCCGTAGCCCGAGCCGTAAGCGCAGCGCGCGGTTTCTTTCGCTTCCTGATGCTGGATGGTCATATCAAACATCACCCGGCTGAAGATCTCGACACGCCGCAGAAGTTTTCCTACTTGCCAAAGTTCCTCACCGAAGAGGAAATTGATCGATTGTTTGCCTGCCCCGATGTTTCCACTGAAGCAGGAATACGAGATCGCGCCATGCTCGAGCTGATGTACGCGGCAGGCTTGCGAGTTTCGGAGCTCGTGTCTTTGAAACAAACCGAGGTGGACGTTCATGCCGGCGTAGTCAACTGTCATGGCAAAGGCAGCAAAGAGCGCCGGGTGCCGGTTGGAAAAAGCGCGATTCACTGGTTGCAGCAATACGCGTCAGTGAAGGCCGCATATGGGCAGGCTGCTTATCCCAACCTCTTTCTAAATCGCGGCAAACCGCTGACGCGTCAGTTTGCCTGGACCACGATAAAGAACTACGCGGCCGGGGTTGGTTTGCAGAATGTCTCGCCCCACACTTTGCGCCACAGCTTCGCAACTCATCTCCTGCAACACGGCGCCGACTCGCGTTCGGTGCAAGCTTTACTTGGCCATAGCGATATTTCAACAACTCAGATCTATACACACATTACTGATCGTCACCTGCGCACGGCTTACGACAATCATCA
>JBGPYG010000223.1:0-6544 GCA_041493085.1 Pyrinomonadaceae bacterium
CCGCCACTGCCTGGCAGCCGGACCGCCGGTAGCGCATAGTCGCCCACGACAGTTGTGTTGAGATTACCGAAGCGATCAATCTGCGCCCCCTGCAAAAATCCCACATCAATGAGCCCACCCTGCAGGTAGTAACTGAAGATGTCGAACATTGAGCAGACGCTGAGCGAGTCCGTCACCAGCGATGGGTCGCCGATGGAGATCGGCAGACGTTGCGGAGTGGCTCCGACCGCCCCCGATTCGTAAATGAGGACAAGCTTGGGGGCGTGCAGGCGCCTGGCCAGGTTACACGCCAGGTTGGGCAGACCGATTCCCACAAACACGACTTCGCCGTCGCGCAACTGTCGCGCTGCCTGACACACCATTAACTCGTTCGCGGTGTAGCTCAACCTGGTCTTATCAATAGTCTATCAATAGGTAGTGTCCTAATTCCCGTTTTCTCCGTGTAATCTTTCGTGTTCTCTGTGTCTCTGTGGTGAGCAATCGCTTATAAAGATTCACCACAGAGTCACAGAGAACACAGAGGACGCACAGAGGTTAGTTCAAACCAGGACATATCAATAGCCGTAGTTGACCGGCTCGCAGAAATGATCGTGCGCCTTCAAGCCGGCGAGCGACGTGCCCATGCGCTCAACATACTCGGCACGATCCGCCACACCGTAGATCCATTCATCGAGATAAGAATTGAATCGCCCCACGTCCTTTGAAATCTCACGCCACCGAATGTAAAAGTCGTTGTCGCGGTCGTAATAGCCTTGCGTATAAGAAGGATGGCAACCGAAGGGTTCGCAGACGACGGCGTCAACAATTAGACCTGGAATCAAGGTCCGGTTCGGGTCGGAGCGAATAACACTCTCATCAACTATTTCTTCCGCGACCACGATCGTATTGCGTGACGCGAACGCCGCTTCCTTCTGCACCCCGATCAACCCCCAGATCTGTGCATTTCCGTTCTCGTCAGCGCGCTGGGCGTGAATGATCGCCGTATCGGGATTCAACGCCGGCACAGCTGCCAGCTCTTCTCCGGTGAATGGACAGACGACCTTTTTGATTTGCGGATTTACGCGCGGAAGATCGCTCCCCATGTAATTCCGCAGCGGGTAGAAGGGAAGCTTGGCCGCCCCCGCCGTCAGCCGCGCGACCATGCCATAATGCGAATACTCTTCAAGCTCCAGGGGATTGGGGATGCCGCTTTCTACGGCCCTTCGCAGTGCATAAAGTGGGCCGGCGCCGGGATTTCCCGCCCAGCTAAAGACCAGTTTTCGCGCGCATCCCGCTCCGATTAACTGGTCGTAAATCAGATCAGGCGTGAGACGGCACAGGGTTAACTCGCGCCGGCGCTGTCTGATGATCTCATGTGCGGCGGCAAAGCAGATGAGATGGGTGAAGCCTTCGATGACAATTACGTCGCCATCGTGCACGAAACGGCTGATCGCCTGCTTCATCCGCATCAGTTTCATTGCTATTCTTCCTTAGTCCCAATTCAACTTACAGCCGTCGGGCACAACCGGGCCCGCCGAAGCGCCGATGATCAGCTCGACCAGGAAAGCGGTGATTGACTCGCGCGTATATCTTAGAATCTCGTTCTCCTGATGGTAGGATTGCGGGATTATGGACTGTCCCGTGTTTTGCTGTCGAGCATAGATTCTTTTCGGTGGTGTCTTAATTTCGATTTCTCTGTGTGACCTCTGTGTCCTCTGTGTCTCCGTGGTGAGTGGTTGTCGGGCGTTTATTCACCACAGAGACACAGAGGACACAGAGGTTGCACAGAGAAGAACCTGAAGCTAAGACACTACCTTCTTTTCTGTCTTCAGTCTCCCCCCGGAGGTCGTATGCGTATTCACCACTTCTTGTTGGTAATTGTACTGCTGCTCTCTGCTGGTCCGTGTCCGGCTCAGGATATTGACTGGCTCAAGGCCCGAGCCGAAGCGGTGCAGCTGCTCCAGGAGCTGATTCGGATAGACACCACCAATCCTCCAGGCAATGAACGCACGGCGGCGTTGCACATTCAAAAGCTTCTCGAATCTGAAGGCATCGAGACCAGGCTACTCGATGTCGCGCCCGGAAGGGCCAATCTTTACGCTCGTATCAAAGGTGACGGCCGTGGCCGTCCTCTAATCCTGCTCAGCCACACGGATGTGGTCATGGCCGAACCGGAACGTTGGTCAGTGCCGCCCTTTAGCGGTGAGATTCACGATGGCTTTGTCTACGGGCGCGGCGCGAGCGATATGAAGGGCACAGCGGCGGTGCACGTGACGCTCATGCGTTTGTTAAAGCGGCTGAATATCCCGCTCAAACGCGACGTGATCCTGCTGGCGGTTGCCGACGAAGAAGCAGGCGGAACAGGCGCCCGCTCGATCGTTGAAAACCACCTTGACCTAATCCGGGGCGCGGAGTTTCTTTTGAACGAAGGAGACGTGGCTTACGTCAAGGATGGGAAGCTGCAACAATACGGCGTTGATGTCATGGAAAAGGCTGCGCTTTGGTTGCGCATCACAGCCAAAGGCCCGGCAGGACACGGTTCGATACCGCTGGCAAACTCTTCTGTTAATCGCCTGCTCACAGCGCTCAATCGTTTGCGAGCGTGGGAGACTCCCATAAGCGTTCCGCCCGCTGTGGCCCAGGGCTACCGAATCCGGGCAGCCCGGCAGTCTGACCCCGTGTTGAAAATAGCCTATGCAAACCTTGAGAAGTCGCTCAGGGATCCTGGGCTGCGCAAGAAACTGCTGGCGGACCGCACCCTGAACGCCGAGGTCAGAAACACGCTCACCATCACTGGCCTGCACGGTAGCGACAAAGTGAACGTCATACCCGGAACGGCATGGGCGCAGATAGATGCGCGACTGTTGCCTGGCGAGACGCCGGCACGCTTCATCGCGAAACTGCGCGGTGTGCTGGCCGATCCGGGACTGGAGATCGAGATACTCGAAGGCTCAACCCCGACGAGTTCAAGTGCGGACACGGCGCTAATGAGCGCCATCCGTACGGTTGCCGCGCGGCGCGACCCGAGCGTTCCCGTGATCCCAACTATGCTCACCAGCTCTACCGATAGCGCGAAGTTTCGCAGCGTTGGCATCACAGCCTACGGCTTCGAGCCATACAAAATGGACGACGGCGAACTGGATCGCGCTCACGGTGACGACGAACGATTGTCGGTCGAAAATGTTGGCTTCGCGCTACAGTTCCTTTATGAGGTGCTTCTGGAATTGAATTGAAGGCTACAGTAATTGGCAGGTCAGGAAGAGAGCCCATTTTCCATTTGCCATCGGATTCAAGTTTGAAGTGCAACATGGGTGGTTGCGAATCCTCAGGTATCAGAACCGAGAGCGGTAGCGACCGGCCAAAAATTCATCAGAGTATCTCGATTCTTCTTTGCTTCGCGGTCAGGCAGCATTTCTAACTAATAGTTGAGCGCTGAGCCGGTCGCTACCGCTCCCGGTTCTGATAATCGTGAGCGAGGTGTAAGCGCAAACACCGGGCACCTGGCTCAAGCCAGGTTTGAACAAGAACGTTCCACGTCGAAGTTGAATTCGCGAATGGAAAATGGTAAATGGAAAATGCGCTCCCTTCCCAACTTGCAAAACTAGGGTCCGAACTCGAGGGCAGCGGCGGCACGATTCAGCGCGCGAGCCAGACGTTCGACTTCGGCATTTGCGAGTTTGCCGTCACCGGCCTCTATGGCTTCGGTCAGCGCGGGCAGAACGAGCGGTTTGTATGTTGGTCTGGGCGCGTAGATGAGATGCTTGAACCAGGGTCGGCCACGAAGACCGTCGGGATCGAGAAGGGCGCGCTCGACTTTCATGAGCCCTTTGTGTATTCGCTCGGCTCGAGCCCGATCGCCACTGTCCACCGCCTGGCGCGCTGACTCCAGAGCCTCACGACCATTTTTCTCCCAACGGCGCGATGCCTCGAGAGCCGGACCAAAATCAACTTCAAGCTTTCGTTCGCGGGCCATGTGTTCGGTCTCATCGAGATAGATCTGCACCTCACGCGCGTAAGCTGCATAATCGAGCGGCACGTAATCGCATTCGGCCAGTCGCAGAGCGGCGACAGCCCAGTAGCGCGCCATCGCCGCGTGATAGTAGTAGCCCGGATCGCCGATGCGATTCACCCAGGTGAAACTATCGTAGACGGAATGATAAACGCCGTATGGGCCATCGAAGGTCAGGTCGGCGACTGGTACGCCCAGGAAGTTGAGAAAGACTGTGTAGTCCGAACCCGACCCCAGCCGAGTCGATACGGTCGGTTCCTTCGCGTCCTTCTTTTCGTCGTTCCGCAACCACGAATCGTAGATCGAGCCACCGCTCGGGTCTGGGACATCGCGAGCCACCTCGCGGAGGAATCCGGCCAGTGCGGGTACAGCGGCGACAGTGAAGTTGCTGCCGGAAGATGAACTGTCCACATTCAGGTAAGCGAGCGCGCCTGCCCGCAGTCGTTCGGCCTCCAGTTCGCCCCATTCGGTGCTGCCCGTCAGGGTAAATTCCTCTGCATCCCAGGAAGCAAAGATGAGCGTGCGACGTGGTTTCCAGCCGCCGCGCTTGAGTTCTCCAAATGCCCGGGCAGTTTCCATCAGACTGGCACTGCCGCTGCTCGGATCAACGCCGCCAAAGACCCAGGCATCGCGGTGGTTTCCGAGAATCACCCACTCGTCCGGCCGTTCCGCTCCGCGCAACCGACCCACGACGTTCCAGATCGATCGCACCTCCTTGTCGTTTTGGATTATCAGATGAAGCTTTTCCGAGCTTGGCCCAAGCCGGTAATTAAATGGGAGCCCTCCCTGCCATGCGGGCGGCACAGTGGGGCCGGTCATCCTTTCCAAAATCTTGCGTGCGTCTTTATAAGACATTGGTGCTGCCGCAACCGTTGGCATCGAGACGGCAGACTCGGCGGGAAGGAAGCGACCACCGGGAACAGAAGCCCAGCCGGGCGTGCGCGGATCGCCGGGCAGGTTGAAGTCATAAACGATACCACCCCTTTGCAGATGACTCTCCGGACCCCACGGTCCCCAGGGGAAGACTTCACCCTTTTTGAAGCCATCATCCGCCGGGTCAGAGTAAAGAAGCAACGCCGCCACGCCGCGTCTTTGTGCCGTCAGGGCCTTGAAGCCACGATAGCTGTAGGGCACAGAGTAACGAGCAAGTGCGATCTTTCCTTTTACGTCTACACCCTGCCGTTCGAGAAGGTCGTAGTCTTCGGGATTACCACTGTTCACGTAGACCACGGGCGCGGTCACATCAACATCTGCCGAGTAAGCGCAATAAGGGATTCCCACGTCCGCGGCGTACGAATCTTTGTCCTGCGGAATCGCTTCTTCCTTCAAGGAGAGCTTTTCTTCGGTTGCTCCCATGAGCGTCGCCTCATACCGGGTGGGCCACGGAAGGTAAACCGGGTGCTCGATTAGCTGGACGTCTTCCAGACCGTAAGCACGCCACTGTTTCGCCACGTATTGGGCTAGTTCGTAATTACGCGGTGAGCCGGCCATGTGTGGCTTCTGGGTAAAGATGCGATGTTCGCGACGACAGTTTTCGGGGCGAATCGTCTGCAGCAGTTGAGACTCAAGCGGCTTAATCCTCGCGGCGTTCGCGCGAGAAAATCCCTCGCCTGAAGATCCCAGGGAGTTTGCAGCGGTAGTTACCAGGAGCAGGATGGCCAGGTAATGATACAAAGTGTGGACTCAGGTATCACGCCAAAGGAAGTGTGTCAAGCAACTCTTGGATCCTGTGGTGTCTTAAATTCGATTTCTCTGTGTGACCTTTGTGTTCTCTGTGTCTCTGTGGTGAGTGGTTGTCGGGCGTTTATTCACCACAGAGACACAGAGAACACAAAGGTTGCACAGAGAAGACTTCAAACTAGGACACTAACTTGGATCCTGGTACAACTTGTTAGCCGTCAAAGAAACTTGCTATGAAGAAAAACTTGCATTGAGAAAACTTGCTATGAAGAAAGCTTGGTATTGACACAACCCTCTTATACGTCATAGAGTCCGGCGCTCAGTTCGGACATTTATCGTTTAATCGGCCGCCGCTTTCCTTGATCTCAACGATACTTGCTTTTTCGATTTGATGCGTAGAATTCTCTGACAGCATCTGAGACTTTCCGACGTTACACCCAAACGTTACGCAGAACTCAGTTCTTATAACTCTAAAGAGCGATTAGTTTACTTGCTACACGCTGAGCCGCTTCCCAAGTCGCCGCCCTAAGACCAGAAAGTCTTGCGACCCTCAACCTAATCAAAGGAGCGGTTCATGACTCTCCCTGCCTGCACTCTCGTTCGGCGTCTGGTACAACAAACACATTTCATGGCAGCCAGAATGAGCTGGAGATTGATTTCCTCTCAGCTACTCTCGCTACTACTTACGTATGCTCTGCTCTTGCAACTGGTCCCGCGCGTTGCGATAGGCGTGCCATCTAAATTGCCTAAGTCGTCGCTGGAAAAGCCGGTTGCGGAGAACAGGATTACCGAGTTCACATCGCATTCTCTTGAGGCAGGGGTTGATGCCTGGAGCGAAGTGATCTCAGCAATATCTGGCGGCGACGATGTTTCGCC
>JBGPYG010000243.1:0-6325 GCA_041493085.1 Pyrinomonadaceae bacterium
GATGACTAAGCAGCCTCTCGTCACCGTTCCGGTTGGCACTACGCTCGAGCAAGCCAAAGCTGTTCTGCAAAAACATCGGATCGAGAAACTGTTGGTGGTTGATGGCGACAAACGCATTAAAGGATTGATCACGGTCAAGGATATTCAGAAAGCAATTAAGTATCCAACTGCGGCAAAAGACGATCTTGGGCGTTTGCGCGTGGCGGCGGCCATTGGAGCCACTGGCGATTTTCGCGAACGCGCGCACGAGCTGGTCAAGGCGCGCGTTGATTGTTTGGTGATCGATACGGCGCATGGCCATTCACTGCGCGTGATCGAAGCGGTGCGAGAGATCAAGAAACGATATCCGGACACCGATCTAATCGCCGGCAATGTCGGCACGACCGAGGGCACGCAGGAGTTGGTTGATGGCGGCGTGGACGCGATTAAAGTGGGCATCGGACCAGGCTCAATCTGCACGACGCGAGTGGTCACGGGCGCGGGTGTGCCGCAGATCACAGCGATTCAGTCGTGTGTAAAGGCAGCCCGCACCAGCGGTATTCCAGTCATCTCTGACGGCGGCGTAAAGTTTTCCGGCGATGTCGCCAAGGCAATTGCTGCGGGCGCCGATGTGGTAATGATCGGATCGCTTTTCGCGGGAACGGAAGAGGCGCCGGGCGAAATAATTCTCTTCCAGGGTCGTTCGTTTAAGACCTATCGCGGCATGGGCTCGATTGGTGCGATGCGTGAAGGCTCACGCGATCGTTATGCCCAGGAGCTGGCGGAAAGCGATTCGAAACTCGTTCCGGAAGGAATCGAAGGCCGCGTAGCTTACAAAGGCACGATCGCCGAGATGACAACGCAACTGGTCGGCGGCCTGCGTTCCGGCATGGGCTACACGGGTTGCCGCACAATCAAAGAGTTTCAGGAGAAGAGCAAGTTCATACGCATCACTTCGGCCGGACTGCGCGAGTCGCACGTTCATGATGTGATCATCACCAAGGAAGCGCCAAACTATCGGCTGGAGTAACAAGGGGGTCAAGGATTGGAAATTCCTTTTCTCGATCAAACTTAGGTAGAAACGCGGCTTTGCCGCCGCACAGTGCGGAAAGGCTCCGCCTTTCCGACGCGCACTATTTATTTCTTTCATGAGGCTCCGCCTCATGAATCGGAGGCGTAGCCTCCGGTCAATTTTAGAGATTCAACGGTAAGGCAGAGCCTTACCGCACTGTGCGGCGGCAAAGCCGCAGGCGCAGATCGACAGAATAATGTCGAGCCAGTCTTCCGCTACTCTAAGGCATCTCTTGCAACCCGGAGGGTTCGGCCGAAAGTAGCCGGAGGTCGAAGCGCAGCGCAGACCTCCGGTGCGCAGCGAGGCAGCTGCGGTCCTTCTTGTTATTTTGATGATTTTTTGCTGCTCCATCGGAAGGCGCAATAGCACCGCCGATTGTGAAAGAGACCGGCTAAGAGAAAACCAGCAGCGTTATGCAGAGGCTCAGCGCAATCAAAACTACAATCCGACGTATGTCGGACCGTGCCAGTGAATTGCATTCAATCCAGCAGGGAGCTGTCGTCGCAGTGGTATAGATCCTACAGATGTCGTGGAATACTTCGGTTACCTCAGGCGCGACCTGGATGCGAGTGGTTTACGCATTCTGGCTCAACAAACTGAGCGAGTTCAATGGAAACTTTGAACGCGCAGAAATGGTCAAGGCGTTCATTGTCTCCGGTGAATACCGCGACCACTTCCCGCGGTAATTTTGGAGTGCGCTGACTTGTCAGCGCTTTGGTCGGCTGCGACTAGTCGCAGCCTTTGGCGAGTTGGTATTAAGCGATAGTATTGCGGCGTCAAGCCGCCGCAGACCAAAGCGGCGACTGGCGGGGTCCCCGGCGCGGCAGCCGCGCTGGGGTGCTCTCGTCGCCGCACTCCAAATGCGAAGCCGCTTAGTCTGGTGCTTTCATTTCTTTTCCCACTGGCAAATAACTCCCAGAGACAAGGTCCGCGAGTGACAACCCGCCAGTATCTTTTCCAGGCGCATGAGTGCAGGTGAGTAAATCCTTTTCAGCCAGAGGGGAACGCGAAAGATCATTGAATTCAGAACCAGCAGATAAGCTACGCTGCCAACATGCTGCTCCATCCTGAATTCGAAGAGACTCTCCCACTCACGTTTCAAGGCTTCGATATCAAGCGCTTCCTCGTTTTCGGCGAAAAGCGGATCGTGCCGGTACCAGATTGTTCGCAACCAGCTGAAGGCTGACTCCCGGTGCGGTTCGGTGAAGCAAAAGAAACCACCCTTGCGCAAGAGCCGGTGAATCTCGCGCAATGCGTCCGAGAGGTTTGGATGGAGATGGTGTAAACCCATAACGACAACAATGCAGTCGAACGATTCATCTGGCAGGCCTGACTCGGTAATCGGGGCACAAATGGCCTGACACCCCGGCCAGCGCGCCTTGAAACTTGCTATCGCTTCCTCAGAAATATCCAAACCTGTAACCAACGCCTTTTTGTTCGTCAACAGGTAGCCAGTGGCGTGCCCGCTACCGCTTAATGCCTCAAGGACGCTCCGTCCTGCGAGGTCCAACCCTGCCAACATAGGTTCATACAAAAACTTTTCCCGGTAGGTCACACCATCAGGGTCGCCGTATTGCGCTTCATAGTCAGCCGCAATGCGGTTGTAGTGCTGCCTCTGCGTGCCCTCAGCGTGCATGATTAAGTGTGATCTTTAGCAGTAGCCAGAGCGTCCGACGGCTTGGCGATTAACAATGCGACCGAGAGGCTCAGCAGCGGTCCGATGATGTTGAAGGTAGCGCGGCCCACCGTCCCACCCGCATTACTGTACGCCCCCAACATGATCGCAAACGCCGCAGTGGCCAACGATGCGGCCAGCCACGATCTGGGAAAATATTTTAGCCGCCAAATGCCTAATGGTATCAACCATCCAAACACGTACCAGAAACTACGTTCAGTAAGACAGTGCCAAAGCGCTACGAAGAAATTGATTGGCGCCCTCGCCTGACCCGCGATATTCCACGGCCACCTGAGTTGCCCGGCAACTGCGGAGTGCACCGCCATCACGGTTGCCAGCCCTACAATACCCAGAGTGACGATCCATTTGAACTCGCCCCAGTTGAGTTCCGACCAGCGACGTCTGTCCTGGCGCCCTTCCATTAACCACCAGGTAAACGCAAAGACGCATGAGAACGGAACGAACGTTTCCTTCGCCAGCGCGCCCAGCACTCCCCAAAGCGGCAACAGATACCACCGGCCGGTTAGCAGACTCCAGGTTACCGCGGCCATAAAGCAAGCCTCTCCGGAGTCAATCAGTCCGGAGAGTTGCAGGTTTGGGATGGCGAAGCTGAGCAGGTAAAGCGTTGCTCCAAACAAAGCTGTCCCCAGATCATTGAGCAACCGGTTGCCAATGCTGACCACGAAGCAAGCGGTCGTCGCGCAGAAGAGCGCGTTGGCCATCAGCAGGCCAAAGAAACCGGGATTCCACGTATGTAAATAAGTCTGCGCAAACCAGTAGAAGGGTCGCGCAACATAAGGAACCAGCACGCGGCAGCGGAACATCTCTTTGAATGCAGCAGTGTCTGCGCCGGTTGTGATCGCGTAATACTTTGACGCATCACTCATGCCTTCGGTAGTGCGCGGGTCGTAGCGCCTTAGCGTGGGATAACCCAGGCCAAAGCAGATCGCAAAGAACAGCGGCCATAACACCAGGAAGTATCTGATGCCGAGCAGCCTCTGTTTGGGAGTTGCCGCCGTGGATGCAGCGTCGCTATTGGTTTTCCCTCTTAGCATGCTTACAAAACTCGTAGTCTCCTGGTTTGAACTAATCTCTGTGCGTCCTCTGGGTTCTCTGTGACTCTGTGGTGGATCTTGATAAGCGACTGCTCACCACAGAGTCACAGAGAAAACTGAAATTAGGATACTACCCAAATCCTGGCGAACTTTACGAGCCAGTCAACCAGGCCGCCCGTAGGGCCTTCTGTTCCGGCGTCGCGTCTTTCCTTTCTTCGATTCGATACTCGAAGCGTTCCGGGGGCCCGAGGACAAGGGTAGTTTGAACAGTGCGGCGATCACGCTTCACCGAAATTGGCACGCGATCGCCTTGTTTGTAACGAGCGAGTGAGACAAGAAAGTTTTCGCGCGCAACATTCTTGCGTCCCAGCGAAATGATTTCGTCACCCGCCTGCAAGCCGGCATCCTCCGCGGGCGAACCATTCCGCACAACCCCGATTGTGAGGCTGTTTGTCTTCTGCCAATCAATTCCGATGCCCGCGTCATAGGGCTGACGCGCTTGCTCACGAACTAAACGGAGTCCCACAAATGCTAGTGCCTCATCATACGGCAGAATTTCCGTGCCGCGGACGTAGCGCCTGAAAAATCCGCTCATATCGAAGCCGCCGACTTCAGATGCGACGCGCTCGAAGTCTTCGGTTGTGTATCCTCGACCGCGCAAGTAGTAGGTTGCATTCGGGCTCTTCAGGTAAAACTCGTCATACATTCGACGCATTACCTCATCAAGCGAGCCTTTCCCGTTGGTTTTCCCGCGAATCATTAAATCGAGCGCCAGTCCGATTAACTCGCCTTTTGGGTAATAGCTAATGGAAATGTTCTGGAGATTCGTTCTCTGCTCGTGTGGTGCGCCATCAAGGAAGGGCGCGGATAGCGAGGAGTCTTCCGCGCTCATCAGATGGCTACCGGGAGCATTCTCGATTCCGGTAATCGTCTGGCCTTCGCGCCGCAGTAAAGCGGTGACGTCCCATAACCCGGCACGGCGCATCATCATGTGACCGTAGTAATTGGTTATTCCTTCCGCGACCCAAAGACCGCGCGTACTTAAGGGGCGAGTGAAATCCCACGGGCCAAGCTCCACGGGCCGGAGTCGTTTGACATTCCACACGTGAAAAAATTCGTGAGCCACCGTATCAAGCGTATCTCCGAAAACCCCTTCTTCGCCCAATGCGCCCGGTTCGATAATCTGCGTCGAAGTTAGATGTTCCATCCCGTCGCCCGAAATGTCGTCCGCGGCGAAGTGGATCAGGAACGTGTACGAATCAAACTCTGGCGGGCCCCACATGGCAGTCTCCGCCCTCACGATCTTTTCGATGTCACGAACCAGGCTGGCGCGTTTTCCACTTTCATCACCAAACGAATGAACAATGACGTGGTAGCGTTTGCCATCAACTTGAAACTGATCCTCCGTCCAGTCAGGGGCGATTTCTGTCGGCGTATCGATCATCACGTCGTAGTTAGGAAACTGCCATTCGTGCCTGTCGCCCTGGTCTCTTTGCTCCGTGCGGCCGTTGACCGCGCGCCAGCCTGCCGGGGGATCAATCACCAGCTTCACCGGATCGGGCTTGTGATCCACGACGTACATGAAGATGGAGCCGCCATTGAAGTTAGCGTGGCGAGCATCGAGTTGAGAAAACGTGCCGGAAAGATCGTTGGCGAAGACTTTGTAGCGAATTGTAAGGCTGCGAGTCTTTTGCGTCTCGACGCGCCAGGTCTGATCGTCAAGCCGCACGACTGTCAAGGTAAATTGTCTGCAGTTGATCGGCAACGCGCCACTACGGACGTCGTTCCCCTGGCCACAAATCCCGGCAACAGCGCTTACCTCCTGAACATTCTTGGCGAAATCGAAAACGGCATAACGGCCAGGCGACCACTTGGGCATCTGGAAGTCGAGCGACTTGGGCAGTTCACCCTCCGCCAGTTCCACTTCGATTGCGACTTCAAACAAGTGCGAAATCGGCCGCGACATTGATAGACGATAAGTCACCGAGCGCAGCGGCAGCTGCTTCGCTGTCGCAATTCCGCTAAGCAGCAGAACCAGGCAGCAAAGCGCCGCCAGACGCAATTGGATTAGTCTCCGGCAGGAATTCATAATTTCTACCCCGATACCCCAAAGAAGATGATAGCCAGAACAGTCGGGCGATTATCAGCGTTCGTTTGAAGGAGTGTCAAAGAGTTGGCAGGGCCAACCGCCAAGCCGCCAAGAAGTCAGAGATCAGAGGTCAGAGGTCAGAGGTCAGAGATCAGAGATCAGAGATTCAGAGGTCAGAGGTCAGAGGTCAGAGATCAGAGGTTGGTCCTCTAACACTCCTTTACCTACGTCAAACTGATGTTTTATCGGCCAGCTGACATCTGACATCTGACATCTGACATCTGACCTCTGACCTCTGACTTCTGACTTCTGACTTCTGACTTCTGACTTCTGATTTCCTGGCGTCCCTGGCACCTTGGCGGTTGTGTTTCCCTTCTGCTTGGATTATTAACTCAACATGCCTGCAACCGAACGTCTCTACTACGGCGATTCTCATCTGATCGAGTTTGAAGCGC
>JBGPYG010000113.1:0-9609 GCA_041493085.1 Pyrinomonadaceae bacterium
CCAGCGTCCCGCATGACGACCCAGACTCCTAACCAGCACTTCTTGTGGTTCCTCCACTCGATCAACAACAATCCCAACACACCTTGATTCCTGATTGCTCATGCCGGCTCGTTCATCTGTGAACTGGCACGTGATGAGATGTAATTGACTGCTCGAATCTTCCTCTTCAGGAGGTTGGCCAAGGAGATCGCGCATAGAAACCTGACGCAATTGATTGGCTCCAGAAGCGCCATCGATAACATCGATCGCATCGATACCCAGAGTTTGGGCTGCGGGGATGCAGTAACGATTGCCGGCTGAGACAACCACATTAGTTGCTACCAGCCCAAACGTTACCGGCAGGCGGATCTCAAACGTTGCACCGCGGTTTGGTTCGCTTGAAACTCGCAGCTCTCCTCCCACTTGCTCGACCGCAGTTTCCACAACATCCAGCCCCACACCCCGGCCGGAAACATTTGAAACCGAAGCGAGAGTGGTAAATCCCGGACGGAAGATCAGACGCAGGCTGCTATCGATGTCCAGCGGCGAGTCGTTGGTGGAGATCCCGAGCCTCAGCGCCGCTTCTGCGACCAGAGCTGGGTTTACCCCGCGGCCGTCATCCACTACTCTCAGCCGCGATTGGTTGCCTTCGCTGATCGCTTCGATGCGCACGGTGGCCCGCGGTTCCTTTCCTGCCTGAACGCGCGTCTCACTCCTCTCAATCCCATGGTCTACGGCATTGCGTACCAGGTGAATAAGCGGACCGGCTATCGCATCGACGAGCAGCTTGTCGAGTAAAAGTTCAGCGCCAACAATTTCGAAATCAATTTCCTTTGCGGCCAGACGCGCTGCCGCTCGACCCGCACGCGCGGCGCGCTGGAGCGTTGGTCCCAGCGAAACCATGCGCAGATTGATCAGTTCGTCTTCCACGCACTTGAAGGAACTTCTAATCTGCTCGTTTAGTTTCTGAAGTTCCTGGCGGGCAGGCGCCGGCAGTTGTTGTCCGGACAGGGCCAACTCGAGCGCATTCGAGGTCGTGCGCAGAAGTTCGTGGGTTGAGGAAATCAGCCGATCGAGTTTATCGAGGTCGGTACGCACGAAGTTGGAGAGAGACGCCAAAGAACGAGGAGCGAAAGCATCCCGCGATTTCTCTTCACCACTTGAAGACTCCGGCTCGCTTGCCCCGTTGGCGATCTCCCTAAAAACCACGTCGGAGAAATCGACGACTGCGGCCTCGATGTCCTGAATGTTTGCGTCGCACGCGTAGAGAACACGGAAATTGATCCGGTCAGGACGCTCATTATCCACCGCGGGCGAGGTTGAAATCACTTCCCCAAATTCCGCGAGTTTCTCCTTCAAGCGGAAAAACTCTGTTTCGAAATTGGCGATGTCGAAACTGGTAGTTACAACGAAGAGCGGGCTTCCTTCCGCGACAATCGTAACCAGGCGCTGCTTCTCGGGTTCCGTCAGCGACCCCCATATCTCAAAGGGAATGCTTTCGAGAACCACTTCCTTATGACCACGAGGCTCGCTGGTTTGGCCCGTTCTACCCAATCTGCTTTGGGCGGCCGCCTGCAGGCGATCGAAGAGAGCGCGACGCGAGGGCTCGACGATTCCCGACGCGGCGAGACCCAAACTCTCGGCGAGCGCCTCGGTGGCGCTTTCACACGTGCCGATTACGGCGTCGTTTATGACAACTCGCCCGGCGCGCACTTCGTCAAGCAAATTCTCAAACTCGTGCGCAATCTGGCTTACAACTTCGAGCCCACATGACGCCGCGGATCCATTGACGCTGTGCACGCGCCGGAAGATTCGATCGATCACCTCGCGGCCCTTACGCCCGTTGAATGTCGTGCGGTCGTCGGCGTGCATGGCGCGCAGCTCATCCAGGTCGGCAAAAACCTGCTCGACAAGCGCTTCAATCTCTACCAGAAATTCGCGTTGAGTTTGGTCCACGGAAAGATAGTAAAGGGTAAATGGTGAATAGTGAATAGGGAATAGATAAAAGTTTCGAGTTCCGGGTTTCGAGTTTCGAGTTGGCTCTTCGGGGAGGTCAACGAACCACGACGTTTAACTCGAAACTCGAAACTCGAAACAATGACTCTAATCATGCGGACGAGGCTTGCTCATCGCCAGTTGATTGCTCCGGCTCATCATCCGCCGACAGCTCGGTTTCCTCATCCTGGATGTTTTGTTGTGGCTGTTGTTCATCAAGGTCGCGCTTGATGGCGTCGAGAATACCGTTGATGAACTGCGTAGCTTCGTAGGTTGAGAAGCGGCGAGCTATTTCCAGTGCTTCGTTGATGGCGACGGTGCGAGGGGTAGGTTCGTAAAGAAATTCGTAAACGGCAAGGCGGAGAATATTGCGGTCGACAATCGCCATGCGCGGAATACGCCAGTGTTCTGCGCGCGAACGTATGCGCTCGTCGAGGGTATCGACGTGCGCGAGCGTGCCCGCGGCAAGCCGCGTCGCGAATTCACGCGCCGTTTCTTCCGTCTCGGAATCGCCCAGCTCCGCCCAGTAGGTTTTCAAGACCTCTTCCGGGACAGCATCGGCGAAATCAGCCGCAAAGAGCATTTGCAAGGCGCATTCACGCGCCTTACGTCGCGAGCCCATAATACTTCAAGGATGAACTATGAACTGTGAATGATGGGAAGGGTATCCCTTTTCATCGTTCCGCGTTCACCGTTCATCATTCTCCAAAAGCTTCCTTGTAAAGATTTACTAACTCAACCGCCGTGGTGGCGGCTTCAAAACCCTTGTTACCCAGCTTGACGCCCGCACGATCAATTGCCTGGTCAACTGTGTCCGCAGTCACAACTCCGAACACTACCGGCACTCCTGTTTGCAAACCTGCCTGCGCAATGCCGCTCGCCACTTCACTTGCGATGTACTCGAAGTGGGGAGTCTGCCCACGAATAATTGTACCGACACAGATGATCGCAGCAAACTTTCCCGAGCCCGCCAGCTTCAGCGCGAGTAACGGAATCTCAAAAGCGCCAGGAACCTTATAAACCTCGACGGATTTCTCGTCCGTCCCCAAACGCTCGAGCGCGTCAAGCGCACCTTCAACCAGACGAGAGCTGATGAAGTCGTTCCAACGACTGGCGACAATCGCGAAACGAAATCCCTGACCATTAAGATGACCTTCGTGAATTACTGGCTGCAAGAGCTGTTCGGCTCCCTTTCGCGCCGTTTACTTTGGTTTACAAGGCCATTTCCGAGTATAGGTGATGCGTTTACGAGCGGCAAGCGAGGGGTCTTACAGAGCGGCCAGCAGTAGCGAGCGGATGCCAGCAAGCGCGTCTTATCAGAACCCGGAGCAGTAGCGACGGCGTCGTCGCATCCATGCTCGAGGTTCAGAGTTCAACTACCTTTGAAGATTGGTTGTCGTTTTTCCAGAAATGCGCGCGTGCCTTCGCGCACATCGTCGCTAGCAAACAGGCTGGCGAAAAGTTTCGCTTCCAAAGCCAGGCCTTCCGCGAGCGACAACTCAGCGCCCTGGATAACCGCTTCGAGGCAGGCGCGAATAGCAAGCGGAGCGAGGTCGGCGATCTCTTGCGCCAACGATTGGGCCGCGGCTAACAAGTCGCCGGCGGGAGCGATGTGATTGACCAAGCCAAACTGGAGAGCTTCCGCCGCGCTGACGGTCCTTCCTGTCAGCATCATCTCGAGTGCTCGTCCGTGACCAACCTCGCGCGCCAGCCGCTGCGTGCCGCCATAGCCCGGAATAAGGCCCAGCTTCGTTTCCGGCAAACTAAACTGCGCATTTGCCGAGGCGATTCTGATATGACAGGCAAGTGCTAACTCGCAACCACCGCCCGCCGCAATTCCGTTGACAGCCGCAATCACCGGCACGCCACAGTTTTCGATTTGATTGCACAGCGCCTGACCGCGCTCAGAAACTTCGCGCGCGCGATTTTCGTCAAGCCCGGCTACATCTGTTAGCTCGGTTATGTCAGTGCCGGCGCAGAAAGCCTTATCGCCCACACCGGTGAGAATGATGGCGCGCAAGTCCGAATCGCCCTCGATGCTTGTGAAGATGTCGTTGAGGGCCAGAATCATCTCACGCGACAGCGCGTTGAACTTTTCCGGGCGGTTCAAGCGGACAATTGTGAATGACTCACACAGCTCCTGGATGATGAATTCTGAACCCATTGTTACAACTATGAGTGGGAAGTTTGTTAGCCAGTAGTGGACCTGCTCTTACTGGGACCGCGGGCGTCTCGCCCGCCTCAAGCGACAAGTTCACTCAAGTCACGGTTGAATCTGACAAGCCAGGCGATGTGGCATTCAACGAAAGCGGGCGAGACGCCCGCGATCCCAGTAAGAGCAGGCCCTGTTACCTGGCTAACTCTCTACACCAGTTTCATCGGCGTTGGGTTCTTGGGATCCTTCGTGTAGTCGTAGAATCCGCGGCCCGACTTGCGGCCATACAAACCGGCCAGCACCATGCGTTTCAGTAGTGGTGGTGGCGCGAAGCGCTTCTCGCGAAACTCATTGAACATGATCTCGGCAATGTAGTAGGTCGTATCCAGTCCAACGAAGTCGCCCAACGTAAACGGCCCCATCGGATAACCCAGTCCGAGCTTCATCGACGCATCGATGTCCACAATTGAGCCGACTCCTTCTTCGAGAGCGCGAATCGCATCGAGCATGTAAGGAACGAGCAGGCGATTGACGATGAAGCCGGTGGTGTCGTTTGCCCGCACCGGTACTTTCCCAAGCCGCTTGCCAAACTCAATCGCCTGTTCGTAGATGTCATCGTCCGTCAGTATTGTTCTCACCACTTCAACCAGCTTCATGATCGGCACGGGGTTGAAGAAATGCAGACCAACAAAGCGCTTCTGACGTTCCGGCGAGGTTGCCGTCATCATCTCGGTAATGGAGATTGAAGAAGTGTTTGACGCGAAGATCGTTTCCGGCTTGCAGATACGATCGAGCTCAGCGTAGGTGGTTCGTTTCTCTTCTATGTTCTCGATAATCGCTTCGATCACGATGTCGCAGTCGGCGAGAGCTTCAAAGTCAATGGTGCCCGACAGGCGATCGCGCGCCGCCTTCTGCTGCTCGGCGGTGATGGTCCCTTTCTCCGCAAACCTGGCGAGCGACTTCTCAATGCCCGCAAATCCCTTCTTCAGCAATTCATCGGAAACTTCGCGAACGACAGTTTCAAATCCCGCGGTGGCTGCAACCTGAGCTATACCGGAACCCATTAGCCCACAGCCCAATACTCCAACTTTCTTAATCTCCATCTCTTCTCCCGCTCCTATTCTTTGTAACGCAAACTGTTAGTTTGCGGTGCGTAAGCCAAGCGCTCCTTGAGTTACTTCGGACAACGGCGTGTCCCTAAACTTGATCGCAAACTAACAGTTTGCGTTACATTACTTCAACTCACTCAAACCGCTATGATTTCTCCCGCTGGTTTTTAGCCATTGATTGTACTCTTTCCGCCAGGCGACAAACTCCTGCGTCAGTGAACTTTCCTGGACGAGTTTGTTTGCTCCGCGCTGCGGCGAAGCTTCGGCAGCCGCGGGAGTCTCCTTTGCTTTTATCAGTAAGAGCCTGAGTCGATCTCTTAGCTCGTCCGCCTTTTGATCGAGATGAGGGGCCGCCTCGAGGTTCTTTACCGCCGCGTCAATGTTGCTCGTGTTCTTGTCTTGCATGGCGACGACGAAAGCTTCCTGCGCGTCGTTCATCGCCTTGGCATACTTCAGATAATCAGGATTTTCCGGCTCGGCGGGTTGGGCCGCCTGGGCCGCCTGGGCCACGAGGAACGGCGGCAGTGGGTCGTCAAAATGCTGCCCAGTCTTAATAAAGCTGACAGCGACAAGGGCAAGCGCCGCAATCTGAAGTATCTTCCAGGTGACAGCGATACCGGATCTCTCGCCAGGCCTGCGGTAATCAACGACCAGAGCCAGCAGCGCTCCTGAAATCAAGCCGCCAAGGTGTGCAGCATTATCAATGAAGCCACGCCCCATGTAGCCGATGAACAGATTCAGCAAGATTACCGGCAACAAGCCAGTGCCAAATGCACGCCTGAATCCTTCGGGCAGCTCGTGGCGAAACTTGATGCCAAAAACGAAGAGCACTCCCACCAACCCGAACAGCGCCCCCGAAGCTCCCGCGGAAGGCACATCGGTGCTTTTGAAAATGAAGCGCGCGATCGGACCGACAGACATGTTGGGCCTGACAGTCAGATAGCTGGCAACCACGCCGCCCACACCGGTTAACACCCAAAACAGTACAAACTTTGCGGAACCGTAAAGCTTCTCAACGTAGGGGCCGATAATCCACAGGCTGTACATGTTCACCAGCAGATGCAGCAGGTTGACGTGGAGAAACATGGGCGTGATGAAGCGCCACCATTGATGCTTCATCTGAATGTAATAGTTCAGCTTGGCGCCAAAGGGTAAGAGCACCTCGTGCGGTAATGGTCCCAACATGCTAAACGGCGTGCCGCTCGCCTGCCACATCAACAGGAAAACGAAAATATTCGCGACCAGCAGAATGATGGTGAACTTGTAGGGCCGATTTAGGACCGCTCGCGCAAATCGCATTGTCTCGCCATCAGCAACCATCCGCGGTTGCCCGGGCGTGCGAGTTCCCGAAACTGATGTCCCGCACACGGCGCACTGCAGTTGGCCGCCGCCCACAATTGAGCCGCAACTGTGACACATGGTTGGGCGCCCGGTATTGGAATTTTGCACTTTGTCGTTGAGAGAGTTATTCGGCAAGCCGCTTTACACTAACAAGCGTGATGCTTCTCATGGAAAGCACCACGCTCAAGTTTCGTAATTGTTGTTAATGCAAAAGAATTCTACACCGAAACGTTTCCAGAGAAAGAAATAGCACGCCGCTCCAGAGTGCTCGGCTAGCTGGAAATCTTTTCCAGCAAACTTACCAAATCGTCGGCGTGTTCTTCTTCCATCGCCAGAATTCCTTCCAGCATGCGACGCGTCGTCGGATCGTCGTTGCCGGCGTAGCTGATCATTTCACGATAACTATCAATAGCGATGCGTTCGGCAACCAGATCCTCTTTGATCATATCGAGGAGCGAGTCGCCCTCGACATATTCCGCGTGGCTTCTCATTGTTAAGCCGTCCGGATTAAAGTTTGGCTCGCCGCCCAACTGCACAATGCGTTGCGCGATGAGATCAGCGTGACCTTGCTCCTCGTTGGCATGCTGTAGAAACTCGGCCGCTACGCTCTCCGCGTTTATGCCCGACGCCATGAAGTAGTGCCGCTTGTAGCGCAATACACAGATGATTTCGGTGGCCAGTGCTTCATTTAAGAGCTTGACCACGGTGTCACGGTCAGCCTTATACCCTTCGGTGATGGCCCCTTGTTCGATATGTTTGCGCGCGCGCTCACGCAAAGTTTTGATATCAGTAAGAAATGGTTTGTCGGTCACGGCTTTTGTTCCTGATTGATCACCCACGGCTTCTACTCCTCAGATTAAATTAGGGGGAAGCCAAATGGTACTCGCCTCGCGCATGAGGGGCAAGCCAAGGCCGAGCAGTTTGCAGATATACTTCCTCCGAAATCCCGGACTTGAAGCACCCGGTTAGTTGAGGTACTCTCAGCCCATGGGTACCACCTGGGAACAGTTAGCTGAACAGGCAATGACACTGTCCAACGAATCTCGTGCGAGGCTGGCGGATCGATTAGTGGAGAGTCTCGACGTTGACGAACTGGGTCCGATCGACCGACTGTGGGCCGCCGAAGCAAAACGCCGACGAGACGAAGTGCGAACAGGCCGTGTCCAACCGATCAACGGCGAAGACGCTCTTCGTAAAGTGCGTGACTCCCTGCGCTGAGTGCGGACACCCTCCATCCAATACCCTTTGAGCTTTCTGGATTCTTACGATCAACTTCTTACTGGGACCGCGGGCGCCCTCGCCCGCACGGCGTCGCAAGCGCACCTCCTTGTGGATGATTAGCACTAGATTCATCTTTGGCTTTCGATTCCACGCGCGTTGCGGGCGAGGGCGCCCGCGGTCCCAGTGAAGGCGTTGAGTCGTCACACTAAGCCAATGACGACGTATTCGAGAACGAATTACCACACTTATTCGGCGGTGACTTTACCTTGAATCCTAATCTCGCCGGGCGCGCTCGCATTGTTTGAAACTCCCACGGGCACGCGCCACACGAGCGTCTTTATCCGGCAAGTGCCGGTGTTGTCTTCGCGACAATAGAAGAGTGTGAGCTGTAAGCGAAGTTCAGCCTTGCCCGTTTCAAAAGTGCGAATCGGAATACGCAATGGCAGCTGGAGATTCTTTAGAGACCGACTGACAACTTTGTCGTGCCCGATTGCGCCAAGTTCAGTTTCAGACAGCAACCCAAGTTGGTGAGGGCCACTTTCAACCGAAACCCGGTAACGCTGCGGTGCGGCTGGATTAAGGTGGTAACCCGGAGGCAGCTCGACTCGGGCAATCAGCGCCGCATCGCTGCTCGCACGCAACGATTGCGGAGCAACCTTGATCTCTTCAACGTTTGGGCCGCCTTCATTTTCTTTTAACGCGGCGACCGCACTCGACGCCGGAGGCTGAAGTCCCTTGATATTGAGAGTGGACATTTGCTTCGTTTTCAAATCCACCGCGCGAACGGCATGGTTGTTGGTATCGGCGATGTAGAGTTTGCCGTTGGCCACAGTTAGCCCGCCGGGTTCGTAGAAAGACGGCACCGCTCCGTCAGACTGGCCCGGCTTGCCTGTTCCCAGAAAAGTTTTCACGGTGCGCGCTTTCGGATCGAGTTCCTTGATCTTGTGATTGTAGGTATCGGCGATCAGTACCTCGCCGTCGATTGCAACCACGCCCAGCGGGTGCTGCAAACGAACCTCATCACCAGCGCCATCCACATCCCCAAAGTCGAACAAATCGCCGCCCACCAGCGTCTCAACTTCACCGCTCGCGATATTGATCGCCCGAATGATATTCGACTCGCTATCCGCGATATAAAGCTTTTTGCCATCCGAGGTGATGCCTGAAGGTTGTGCGAATCCGGCTTCGAGCAGCGGTCCATCCTGACGAGCTTCCCGGCCTGATCCGGCAAAAGTCGAAACTTCCTGCTTGTCCAGATCAAGTTTCCAGATTTGGTGCGTGCCGGCCATGGTGATGTAAATGAGTCGTCCAACGAGCTGCAGATCCCAGGGCGAACTCAGCTCGATCGTGCGCGCCGGCCCCTGTTTGAAATAGTCGCGCGCTTGTTGCCCGGTTCCCGCCACTGTCTCAACAACCTTCGCCTTGAGATCCACTCGCCGAATCAAATGGTTTTCAGTATCCGCCACGTAGAGACTGTCGCCGCCTTGCACCCCAGGCGGGCTGCCCTCTTCCACCCCATCGGCGCTGCGCCGCTGGGGACCCCGGGCTTGGGGACCCCGCTCGAGCGCCATCCCCTGTGGCCGATAGAAACTCGCCTTGTCAAACGCTCCGTCAGCCGCACCCGCAGCGCCGGTCCCGATAGTTTCGATTAGCGAACCGTCAAGTTTGGTTACGACGATGCGGTTATGATTTGAATCAGCGATGTAGAGGCGATCACTCTTCTGGTCGGCGAGAATCTTTCCGGGGAAGGCTAACGGCAGGTCGCCAACCTTAGCGCGCTCAAGCGTGAGATTCAGCGGCTCTTCATTC
>JBGPYG010000037.1:0-15714 GCA_041493085.1 Pyrinomonadaceae bacterium
TCTTTCCCTGCCTCACGTTTCCAGCAACGATCCTAAATAATAGTTGAGTGTTGGGCCGGTCGCTACCGCTTCCGGTTCTGATGCCACCAAGCGCCGGCCAAAGAATCAACAGCTCGACCTTCTTTGCTTCACTGGTCCAGGCAACGAGCCTAGCTAACCCTCTGGTTGCTGGTTCGGCAACACGCAAGCTAGAGCTTGTACTCTAAACTCCGGTCTTTAACCCTAACGTTCATCTTACAAGTTTTGCCGATTGTTCAAAATTTTTACAAACGAACCGGACCGCAATTCAGCCACCGTAAGTCCCGAAAGCTTAACTGCCTCTTCTTCCGTCAAGGCCCCGCAATTGATCGCACGCAGGAAATAGTTGAGCAGTCCCTGCCCCGTAGCAGCGTCGTCAAACACGTCGCCCACCAAGGTTGCCTTGGCCGCCTTCTCCACGAAATTCCTCAAACGCTCCGAGGCGGCATCGAGACTTTCCAGAAAGAACGCGTAGACGGCTGCGTAGCGTGTCGGTAGTTGCGCCGGATGCAGGTCCCAACCCTGGTAAAAGGCGTTCACCAGCGAATGTTGAATGTGATCGTAATGCAGCTTCCAGGCCCGGTGAACTACCGTGCGATTTTCCGTGATCTGTTCCGGCGTCAACGGAGAACCGCCTTCACTAAAACGGTGTGGCGCGACGGGCATGATGTTGGTGGCGCCATCCGAAAGCCAGATGCCGCTGCCCGCGAAAGAAATTTGCATCATGTGTTTAGCGAAGTCACAGGCGGGGTGCATCATGTGCTGGTGCGCCGCCGTGATACTGCAACTCGCCGTGTAGTCGTAGGTCCCGAAATGCGCGGCGACACAACGGCCACGAGCCCCTGCCAGCAACAAAGGAAGATTGATCTCACCGCGAGCGTTGATAATCGATTGCGTAGTTTCGATCATCATCTCGAGCTTGAGAGAGCCCGTGGC
Source organism: Pyrinomonadaceae bacterium (assembly GCA_041493085.1). GTDB lineage: Bacteria > Acidobacteriota > Blastocatellia > Pyrinomonadales > Pyrinomonadaceae > PSRF01. The sequence continues at coordinate 955 of JBGPYG010000037.1, forward strand.
CAGACCGGTTTGCTTTTCGAGCAACTCAAAGAGATCGGCCAGCGCGCTTACCTGTTCGGGAATCGTAATCTTCGGCAGGTTTACGACGAAGTTATCGGGCAGTCGACCGCCAGATTTCTCCACCAGAGTCGAGACAAAAATGTCGAGCGTCCGCATGCTGCGCTGGCGCAGCTCTTCGGTGAAGGGCTTGATGCGGATGCCGATGAATGGAGGCAACGTAGCGTTTTCAATGCCTTCGGCTACTTCGATGGCCGCCGACGCCGCATGGCCGTCTTCCTCTTCGTCAGGCCGATTGCCGTAACCGTCTTCAAAGTCGATGCGAAAATCTTCCACCGGTTCGCGGCGCAGTTTTTCGCTGACGCGGTTGTAGATGGAATGCGCCAGCCAGGCGGCCTTGTTCGTCTGGCGCACCTGTTCCGGATTTGTTGTCAGGCTCGCTGTTAGTCCCTCGTCGTCCTCGACCGACTCAGGCATTTGTTCCGCGCCTGGTAAACCAATCGCTTTGGCGAAGCTCAGAAAATCCGGAGCAAACTGATCCAGCGAGCGCCGCGCGAGCGCGCCCAACCGCGCGGCCGAATCGGATTTGAAAAGATGTGCGCCGCCGTACACCGTATGCACCGGCTGGCGCTTCCCGGTCTCACCCGGATAGTTGTCGGCAAAGTTTTTGTTTGCCTGCTGCAGTCTGGCAGAGAGATCCCCTAGCGACTGCTCACTCAGTGACCTTTTCATGGATGTCCTCTCGTTTGCGAAGCGACTTTATTTTACGGAGCGCGGGAAAGTCAAAGAGGGGAAGTCAAATAGAGGGAAGGGCCACCGGCGTTTACTGCGCGACGATGGCCCTCAAGCGAAAATTGGTAGCGCATACGGGACTCGAACCCGTGATCTCTGCCTTGAGAGGGCAGCGTGTTAACCAACTACACCAATGCGCCGTGGAACAATAATTGATTATAGAGGGCCAACGTGGAGGATGGCAAACCACTAACTTGTCGACTTTCGCAACGGTTTTTTGGAATCTGAGTCAATTGTTGAGACGCTTTGCACGGGTGTTATACTGCAAATTGCTCGCCTATACTGAAAACACTCGCCGGGTTTATGCCGCAAATTTTCCTGGGCCAAACCAACAGATGCGAAGGCGCGATCTTTTTCAGACGGGAAAGTTTCCTCACCGTGAGGGCAAATTCACTCAATCGGATCAAGCTAAACTGAAATGAAGATTACCGTACTTAGAGAAGAACTGGCGGGGGAAGCGCGCGTGGCGCTGATGCCTGACTCTGTAAAAAAACTTTTGGGCTCGGGGGTTACAGTGTCTATTGAAAGTCGGGCTGGTCTTGCGGCTGCGCGATCCGATGCAGACTACGGGGAGGCCGGAGCGGAAGTCTCTGCGGACCGAAAGGCGATGCTGGCGGGGACGGACGTTCTGGTTACAGTTAACCGGCCTGCTGATGAAGTGTTTGCCGCACTCCGAAACGGCGCGGTCGTGCTTGGCTTCCTGCGTCCGCTCGACGAACCGCAGGCGTTGACACCCGCGTTGGCGCGTGGTCTAACCACGTTTGCGATGGAATTGATTCCGCGCATCACGCGCGCACAGTCGATGGATGCGCTGTCGTCAATGGCTACGGTAGCGGGCTACAAAGCCGTCGTCCTCGCTGCAGCAAGCATTCCGAGAATGTTTCCCTTGTTGATGACCGCCGCTGGCACTGTGCCGCCGGCGCGCGTGCTGGTGCTCGGCGCCGGCGTCGCGGGATTGCAGGCGATTGCCACAGCGCGGCGATTAGGCGCGGTCGTCGAAGCGTATGACGTGCGCGCAGCGGCCGGTGAACAAGTGCGCTCGCTCGGGGCAAAGTTTTTGGAAGTCGATCTTGGTGGACTCAAAACTGAAGACGCGGGTGGTTACGCCGTTGAGTTGTCGGAGGAGGCATTGCAGCGCGGGCGAGACTTGATCGCTGAACATGCCAGGACCGCGGACGTGGTGATCACAACGGCGCAAGTCCCCGGCCGACGCGCGCCCCTGCTTGTAACCGAAGACGCCGTGAACGGAATGAGACGCGGCGCGATAATAATCGACCTCGCTGGAGCTACCGGCGGAAACTGCGCGCTGAGCAAAGCTGATCAGGTTGTGGATGTGAACGGTGTGACGATCATGGCGCCGACGAATTTGGCAGCAACCGTTCCGGTACACGCCAGCCAACTCTATTCGCGCAACGTCACAGCGTTTCTTAGTTTACTGATCAAAGACGGTGAGTTGAATATCGACATGAACGATGACGTGGTTGGCCCGTCGTGCGTCACGCATGCGGGGCAGGTCGTAAACAGCCGCGTGGCGGCAGCGTTGGGCGCTGGTGTTCGACAAACTTAAGTTTGTCGGGCAGGCGGCGACTTTTGAACAAAGAGGACTACCCATGACAGCAGCAACCCTGATTTCCGCTCTTTACGTTTTCGCGCTGGCAGCGTTTCTCGGTTATCAGGTGATCTCGCGAGTGCCGCCGCTCTTGCACACGCCGCTGATGTCGGCGACCAACGCGATCTCGGGCATTTCACTGGTGGGCTCGATCGTTACCGCCGGCGCCCACTACAACACCGTCAGCACTATCCTTGGTTTCACCGCCGTGTTTTGTTCCACCACCAACGTGGTCGGCGGCTTCGTGATTACCGACCGCATGCTGAGGATGTTTAAGCGCAAGCCAACGGCCAAAGAAGAAGTCAAAAAGTGAGGCGAGAAGCGGGGCAAGCCCCGCCTGGAACTGAGTTCGAAGTGCCGTTAGGCACGAAATGTTTATAGAAACGACGATGGACAATTCAACCAAGCTCCGTAGGGGCGAAACATGTTTTGATACTTCGCTCCTTAGGAGCTGGCTTCTTCTTGGTCATTCGTGTCTATAAACATAGCGCTCCCCTGGAGCTAAAAACCAAAACGCTGTTTCGCTTGAGCGGTATTTAAAACAACTGTGCGTACCTATTTCATCGAACTAAGCTACCTGCTGGCTTCCATCCTTTTCATTCTCGGCCTCAAGGGATTGAGTCATCCGGAAACTGCCAAGCGTGGAATGCATCTGGCGGAGTTTGGCATGTTGATGGCGATCATCGGCACGCTGATGCATTACGAGATCGTCACCTTCACCTGGATCATTACCGGTCTGGTGCTCGGATCGCTCGTCGGACTGGCGATGGGTCTTTGGGTGCCGATGACCGCGATGCCGCAGCGGACTGCGCTGTCGCACGCATTTGGCGCTTTTGCAGCCGCCCTCGTAGGGATTTCCGAGTTCTATCGCGCCGGTGGGCATCTCGAAACCATAACGATGAGCGCGCTTGGTTTTGAAGTAATGCTGGGTGCGCTGACAACGACCGGAAGCCTGCTGGCGTTTGCTAAATTGCAGGGTCTGGTCCGCGGCACGCCGCTAACTTATCGCGGCCAGAACATTTTCAACATGGCGTTGCTGGCGACGACGATCGGAATTTTTGTCTACCTGATTTTTGTGCCGGGCTCGATGCCGCTCTTCTTTCTCATGGTGGGCCTGGCCTTTGTTTTTGGACTACTCCTCGTGATGCCAATCGGAGCGGCTGACATGCCCGTGGTCATGTCGCTGCTGAACTCTTACGCGGGCCTGGCATCCGCGGCTACCGGCTTCGTGCTGAAGAACAACGTATTGATTATTGCCGGCACGCTCGACGGTTTTTCAGGATTCATTCTCTCAATACTTATGTGTCGCGCGATGAATCGTTCGATGACGAACGTTTTGTTTGGTGCCTTTGGCAGCGCGACAATATCCAGAAAACCCGGTGAACAGCAGGGAGTAATGCGTGAGGTCAGTCTCGACGACATCGCGGTGCAGTTGGCTTACGCGAACAAAGTGGTGTTCGTGCCGGGCTACGGCATGGCCACGGCGCAGGCGCAACATGCCGTGCGCGAGTTGGCAGACACACTCGAGAAGCGTGGCGTGACCGTGAAGTATGGGATTCATCCGGTGGCCGGACGCATGCCCGGCCACATGAATGTGTTGCTCGCCGAGGCAAACGTTCCCTATTCATCGCTGTACGAGTTGGAACAAATCAATCCTGAGTTTCCCACGACCGACGTTGCGGTTGTGATCGGTGCGAACGACGTCGTGAACCCCGATGCGCGCGACAATCCCGACAGCCCGATTGCCGGCATGCCGATCCTGGAAGTCGATCGCGCCAAGTCAGTGGTGGTTCTAAAGCGTGGCCAGGGCAAAGGATTCTCAGGACTCGAGAACCCGCTCTTCTTCAAAGACGTGACGGGCATGCTTTATGGCGACGCGAAGGATACCTTGACGAAGCTGGTGGGCGCAGTGCAACACGCTTAGACCTCGCTAGTACCGAGTCACTAAATCTCTAAACCTTCGCCGCCCTTGCTGCGTATTAGACCAGCCCCCACAATGAACTCGCTTCTCAAGACGAAATCCAGCGGAGAACCCATGCGAAGATCACTTTGGACAGTTGTCCTGACGAGCGTCCTCGTCTTTAGTTTTTTATCAGCACCACTTGCTTCTCGCGCGCTCGTCCAGCGCAAAGCCAACAAGACGCAAAAAGCGGCGCCGGTTTCGGCCGCGTCGCAAAGAGGCGCGGACACAATCACGGCAGCACAACTTAAAGACTACCTCTCATTCATCGCCTCCGACGAGATGGAAGGCCGCGACACGCCTTCGCGCGGGTTGGATACGACCGCAAAATTTCTGGCGCTGAACCTGTCGCGTTGGGGATTCAGACCAGCGGGCGACGACGGCAGTTATTTTCAGAAAATCGCGTTGAGCAGAGACCTCATCGATAAAGCGGAAACGCGCGCCCAGCTCAATAACCAGCCGCTCAGCCTTGGCGATGATTACATTCCCTTTGCGCGTGCGGCTGACGTTGGGGCGTCGCAAATGGTGTTTGCCGGCAATGGTTGGTTCGTCAAGTCGAAGAATATCGATGCTTACAAAGGCATAGATGCGAAGGGGAAAATCGCAGTCATCTTTGGCCCGCCTAACGGGACGCCGTCCGGCATCAGGAATTCCGACCTTACGGGCAAGCGCGGCGAAGACTGGATGAACCCGGGCGAGTATGCGCAGAAGCAAGGGGTCGCCGGCATTGTCATCGTTCCCGATTTCCAGTATCTGGCAAATTGGGAGCGCAACCGAACTCGAATAGAGGAACGCGGAATAACGAAGGTAGCGAAGTTTCAATCCTCAGCCGGCGCGCAAATACCCGAAATCGTTATTTCGCCACGCGTGGCGAATATTTTGTTTCAGGGCGAGAAGCAAAACGCCCAGTCGATCTTCGAAGCAGTTTACGCTGGTCAGTTGCTCGAGCCTTTTGTGCTGAATCCGGACAAGAAACTTTCTCTAACGGTTAAAGTCAAATCCGACGGAGCGACAACACAAAACGTCGTCGCGGTGTTTGAAGGCAGCGATCCGGTTCTCAAGAATGAATACGTTGCGCTGGGCGCGCACTACGATCACGTCGGTATAGGCATACCGGTGAACGGCGATTCGATCTACAACGGAGCGGATGATGATGGTTCGGGGACGACCGCGCTGCTCGCGATCGCGGAGGCGTTGGCAAAAGCAAGCGCACGACCCAAACGCTCAGTGCTGTTTGTCTGGCATGCCGGCGAAGAAAAAGGACTGTGGGGCTCACGCTACTTCACGACTTACCCAACTATTCCGCTCGATGAGATCGTGACGCAACTCAATATTGACATGATTGGTCGCAGCAAAAAGGAAGGCGACACGAATCCGAGAAACAGGGAACTCTCCGGACCAAATGAGATTTATGTTATTGGCTCAAAAATGATGAGCACTGAGCTGGGTGAGTTGACGGAAAGTGTGAACAAGCAATATCTAAACCTTAGCTACGATTTTCGCTACGACGATCCAGGCGACGCCAACCGGTTTTTCTTCCGCAGTGATCACTACAACTACGCGCGCAAGGGCATTCCTATTGTTTTCTTTTTCGACGGCGAGCATGAAGACTACCACCGTCCCGGCGACTCGGTTGACAAGATTGATTTTCAGAAAATGGAGAAGGTCGCACGCACGATCTACATGACGCTTTGGGAAGTTGCTAATCGGCCAAGCCGTCCGAAAGTCGATAAACAGTTGCCGGCGCAACTCAGTGGGGGTTGAACTCTAACATACAAGCTGGCAAGCGGATTTTCCATTTGTCATTTAGCAGACTGTCGGCACTCCCCACCGTTTGGTTTCAAAATGAAAAATGAGAATTGAAAAATGATAAATGAAAAATCTCTTCAGTGCGCCAGGTTGGAAGCGACCAGGCATCGCTTCTAGTTGCCGCGTTCGGCTACCAGGCGGCGATAGGCTTCATCGCGCGAGATTCCCAGTTCTCGCGCCACTTTCTTTAACGCTGCGCGATGATCCAGTCCTTCGTTTTCGAAGTCCGCAACCAGCGCGGCGATGCTCGCGACGGCTTTATCTTTCCCGTCTTCGCCTTCGATGACAGCACGGTCAATGATCAGCACCATCTCGCCTCGCGCACTTTCGGCGGCAGAAAAACGCGCCGCAAGTTCACTCAAACGTCCGCGCGCAATCTCCTCGTGCATTTTCGTTAGCTCCCGCGCCACTACCGCCTCGCGCTCGCCGAGAATTTCTCGCGCATCTCGGAGCGTCGCCGCGATGCGGTGCGGCGCTTCATAAAAGATTAAAGTGGCCGCGATGGAACGCAGTTCACTAAGCCGCGTGCGACGCGCGCCGGAACGCGCGGGAAGAAAGCCGCCAAAAAAAAATTCACCGGTGGAGATGCCGGAGGCGACCACAGCAGCAATCAATGCACTGGCACCCGGCACAGGAACAACTCTTACTTCATTTGCGATTGCGAGCCGGACCAGTCGAAATCCTGGATCGCTGATGCCCGGCGTGCCGGCGTCGGAAACAATGGCTACGTCTGAGCCTCGCTTAAGCCGCTCGAGAAGCTCAATGGCACGTTCGCGCTCGTTGTGTTCGTGATAGCTGACGGTTTTGGTGTTGATGCCGTAATGATTGAGTAGTTTCTTCGTGTGGCGGGTGTCTTCACAGGCAATGACATCGACTTCACCAAGCAGCCGTACGGCGCGATGAGTAATGTCTTCGAGATTGCCGATTGGGGTTGAAACAAGATAGAGCGTTCCGGCCATGCGGCTATTCTGTCATCAAGGCTGGTCCGGGCGGAAGCCCGACCATTAGGAAGGGCTTTCCCGCGACACGGAGCCCTCCCTAATGGTCGGACTTCTGCAAAGATTCACATACGAAAGCCTCGCCCCACTCTTATCAAGTGGGACGAGGCTTTTGATCGGTGACTAGTTAGCCACTCGCGTTAGTTGGGCCAGGGAATTCTGCGCCACCAATCGTTGTTGCGGTTTTGGTTGTTAGGATTATTCCGACGATAATCGTCGTTGCGTCCATTAGGATAATACCCGCCATTGTTGTAGCCGCCGTAGGATCCCAGGCCGTAGGCATCGGAGATTATTCTCAGTTCCTGCTGAATCTGCGACCACTCGGATGTTATGCGACTGTCGATTCCTCTGGCGCGCCCTATCCGGTCAAACTGCTGCGCTTCCTGCAACACGCGCTGCGCTTCGTCTCGGCTGCGATTAAGGTCGCGACCGTTGCCGAAGTTTGATTTCAGATTGCTGACAGCCCGTCGGAAATCATGGCCCTGGGCGTTGACTTGATCTTCTCTCCGCGTTCCATCCATACGGCTGTGATCGAGGGCTCTGTCCAAATCCCTTTCAAAGTCCTTGGAGAGTCGATCCAGCCTCTGAATCGAATCCTTAAGGTATCGCTCGTCGTAGCGGCCGTAGTTGCCGTTGCGATTGCGTCCATAATCCGGATAGCCATAACCACCTTGAGCGGCTGCCAGCACCGGCAAACAAAGCGCCAGGATTGCAGCCGCGAAAATTGAAAACTCCAGTGTGCGTCGGTTCGTCATCATTACCTCCTCAAATCTTGCGAGCCGACCGCACTTGCGAGTTTTGGTCTGCTCTGTTTTGGCGCTCTCAAATGGGGGACACCTTTCACGTCGAGCGTCATGCAGCCGCACTATTGGCAAGCACCATGCCTCGGAGTGATAAGCCGTCAATCCAACAGATTGCCGAGGAAAAATTGCAATCCAACGGCTGTTTTTGCTGGGGTTGAGTTGTTTTTGTTAGCGGGCAGTGGTTCGAAAACGTGTATACGCTTGCGGAAATGGTCAGGCGCGTGGCGACTCACGTTCGCGAACCCTGTAGCAGGATCGCGATGTGATTTCTTACGTCCTTCTCGTGAAGCTCGTGAGGGTCGATATGGCTTCCGTGCTTTCCTTCCACGATCCAACGAGGTGTACCGGTAGGGTTGAGGACGAGTCGCAGTGCTTCGTTTGCAGGTTTGATTCCGAGATGTTTGATGTTGGCGAAAGCCAGACCACCGCCGCGAATGAAGCCATCGGGTGGCGTGCGGGGCCAGCCGACTTCCACCAGGAGCATTCGCACGCCGCTTCCCAAACTCAAGCTGCTACCGACCATGACGTTATTACCGACCTTGAAGCGATGTCCCTCTTCGTTTGAGATTTGAATCGCAGCGCCCGCGCGATTTGCTTCGCCAGCGGCTGTCGCAAACATCCCCAGCAGCCATTTGCTGGAGATCGTTCTTATCAAATCATTGGAGCTGCGCAGAGCAAGATACTCGGCGATGTCGGTCCGCCCCGCTGCCCGCGCGCGCGCTTCAGCCTCAGCCAGGCCCTCGGCCCATGCCTCGTCGAGTTCGCTCACCGCAACCTCCGAGAATCGTCTGGAAGCATTAACTACACTTGGCCGCGGATTAACGCGGATCAGACGAATCTGAAAAAATTCCCCGGCTTATATTATTTTACTTTCCGATCTGATCCGTGTTTATCCGCGCAAATCCGCGGCTGAAATCGAGCCCTGCTCGCTGACAAAAGCACGCGATGTTATCATGAGCCTTCGAGAGCGTCTCCATTTAGATAAACCAGAGTCCCACAAGTGCGTCCGGGACAAACCAGGGGCAATCTTCCAGACATATTAGGGCGGAAGTCTAAGAGAGTCGAAAGAATGAAATTATCAGATCATCGAAAGCCAAAGTGGTTACTGCTTTTCTGCTGCAGCGCGACGCTCTTTCTCTCGCAGGGTGTCAGCCAACTTGCGCAGAACGCGCCGCAAATTCCAGCGCCAACGGGTCACGTAAACGACTTCGCCGGAGTGGTTGACGAAAAGACGAAGCAGCAACTGGAAAACATCCTCGCGAATGTGAAACTCAAAACCGGAATCGAATTTGACATCGCGACGGTCAAGAGTACCGCGGGCCAGGACATTTTCGATTTCTCGCAACAGCTCGCGAAGGATTGGAACATTGGTGCTCGTACAAGCGCCAGCAAGAGTTTGCTGCTGGTCCTCGCTGTCAACGAGAAGGCCTCCTTCACTCAGTTTAGCAAGTCGGTGCAGAACGATTTGCCTGAAGGTGTACTGGGGGAAATGGGGCAACGGATGCGCGCGTTCGTTGACGCCGGTCAATTCAGCGAAGGCCTGAACGCCGGTGTGCAACATTTCGTGGGTTCACTCGGGCAGAAACTGGCGTTTAGCACCGACGACTTGGACAAGGCGCCTCCAGCAACTTCGATCATAACTCCTGCAGCACCCGACAACTCTTTCAACAAGGCGACGGACGAAGCAACGCCCGCGATAACGAGTTCTACAACAAGCGACGCCGGCCCGGCAACGGCTAAACCTTCGGGCGCTCGGAAAGACACCACCCCATCCAAAACTAAAAAGCCGAGCACGAGCGTTGATGATGACGCAGAGTCGGAAAAAGTGGAGCAGACGCTCGCGGAGCCTCTCGAAGATCGCGTCGTCACCCTCAGGGAGTTCCTTGACGGACACCCAGACTCGAAGTCGAAGGGTCGTGCGACGGAACTACTCGTCAGCGCTCATGCCGCTCTCGGCGACGAGCGATTGAAGAAAGGTAACGGAGCAGGCGGCATAGAACAAATGATGCTGGCCATCGCCGACGCTCCGGTCAACGCTTCGGAGAAGTTGTTTTCCGGAGTCATTTCTCAGATTCCCCTAAATCTCTACTTGCGTGGGGAGACTGTGGCGGCGACGAAGGCCGCCCAAAACATTGAGACAAAATTCGGAGGGGATCCGAAGCGGCTGCTGACGCTTTCAAGTTTCTATGTCCACACTGAACAGGGAGGCGAGGCTACTCGCCTGGCAACTCAAGCAGTCCAGCTTGCTCCCGACCTTGCTATAGCACATCAGGGACTGGGGGTGGCCCTGCACATTTCGCTTCGTCTCGACGAGGCGGCCGCGGAATACAAACGCGCGCTTGAGCTAGATCCAAACTCTAAAGCAGCCCGGCGCAGTCTGGCCGATCTCAATCGCGCTTTCGGGAAGACCGAAGAAGCATTGGCGCTCTATCGCCAACAACTCGACGCCGAACCGGCAGACAAAGCGGCACGAGCGGGATTGATTCTTGCGCTGCTCGATCTTAACCGTACTGACGAAGCGAAAGGGGAACTCGAAAAAGCTCTCCAAACTGATCCGCGCGACCTGACTTTGCTTGCCGGCACCGCATACTGGTTTGCCGCGCATAACGATAGCGACCTGGCCTTTGCCCTCGCCAGCAAAGCCGTGGAGATCGAGCCCCGTTACACCTGGTCGCAAATTGCGCTGGCGCGCGCGTTGATAGCGCAGAAGAAGCCGCTTGAAGCGGAGCGCGCTCTTCGTTTCGCGCGACAATATGGAAAGTTTCCTACGCTCGAGTATGAGTTGGCCAGCGCGCTGGCATCGACCGGTCTCTACGATGAAGCCGCGGAGATTCTCATGCAGTCGTTTAGCTTGAAAGATGGCCAGATCGAAACGCGGCTTGGGGGCCAGGCTTACGCGCAAGCCGCAAACTTTATCGATCTGCTGGCGCCGGAGCGCCGAGCCAGTATTTTTCAGTCAGTTGCCGCCGACTCGGAGAACAACGCGAAACTTCTCAAGGCGCTGTTGACGTTTGCTACCTCAGTTAACCAGGAAACTGGCGCGGAGACTATCAACGAGGAGAGCGCGACTGCCGCGGCAAAGGAGTTTGCCTCCGGCGATGACGCCGCGCGCGTCCATCGGGAACTTTATGCGGCGAGCAGGTTGCTTCAAAGAGGCGTTGGTTTTCAGACGGCTTATGAACTTGCCGAAGCGGCGCGAAACAGCGCCGACGACGGAATGAGCGTTCCGGCTCTGACGATCGTGGTGCAGGCGGATGAGTTTCGGGCCATGCGCGCGCGCGCGATCGCCGCTGGTGGCACGCCCGATATTCCCGAGGCGCCGCGCAACGTTTTGTCTAATCTCCTGCGCGGGCGCATCGAGGACATTGCGGGCTGGGCTCTTTTTGACCAGGACAAGCTGGACGAAGCTGTGGATCACCTGAAGCGCGCCGTCGCCATACTCCCAGCAGGCACGCCGGCAGCGCGCACTTCATTGTGGCACCTCGGGGTCGCTCTCGATCGGCAGGACAAGAAAGCGGAAGCGCTTTCCTTTTACATCAGGAGCTATAACTCCGGTGACCCTGATCCGGTGCGTCGCACAGTTATCGAGCAACTCTATCGCAAAGTTAATGGTTCGCTCGATGGACTAGATGAACGAATTGGGCCGTCACCGGCGATTTCGGAGAATGCGCAAACAACGCCGAGTGATAGCCTCGCAAAGACGCCCGACGCACCCGCGCAACCAACCGCGTCACCAGAGAACACGCCGACAGCAACTCCAGAGCTTCCTGTGACACCGGTCGCCGAACCTACGCCGACTCCTTCTACAACTACTACGTCGACGCCCACGTCTGATCCTTCGGTCACCACGCCGCAGCCAACACCGTCGCCAGAGTCGCCATTGCCTGCGCCGGAGCCGTCGCCAACTCCTTCGTCAACTCCGTTGCCCGAAGTTCCAACGGCGGCCACGCCACAGCCAACGGCCGCTCCGGAAACGTCGTCACCACAGCCCTCGCCAACATTGCCAACTGCGTCGCCCGAGGCTACGCCTGAACCTAGTGCCAGCCCAACACCGGAAGCGCCGCCGGTGGCGGCTGCGACGCCGGAGCCATTGCCAACTTCGACACCCGAGCCCACACCCGAGCCCACACCCGCGCCAGCTTCCACACCTACGCTGGAAACCTCGCCAGTGGAAAAAATGGATAAGCCACCGCGCGCGACGGTTAGGATCAACGGACGGGTGAAGGACGCCGGCGGCAACCCGCTCGCAAATGTTGTGGTTGTGCTCATCAGCCCCCAGGGCACAGTGCTGGCCTCGACGACTGACGAGCAAGGAAATTATTCCTTCACGGTGGCGCTATCATCATCAACGCGCCGTTACAGAATAATTCCTTCTCGCGACGGGTTTAGTTTTGAGCCGATTGATCGGGTCTTGCCGATAGCGAGTGATGACGTGAAAGAGTTGGATTTCGTGGCCATGCCCAGCCACCAGCCTTAGGACACGCTCGGCAGATACAGAACATTTGCTGGGGCCAGCCCGCAGTACCAGCAATAACGCGGCGTAATTCTTAGCCAGAACCCGTCTCCCAGCCAACCGCCTGCACCTCTTTACCATCCAAAATCCCAGCGCAGAAAACCTTCTAATCTTGCCGGATACGAGCCCGGACAGATGCCTGAAGGCCAGGGGTCGGAGCGCTATTGCGGTAAACAGCGGCGGTTGTATACTCAAAAAGAATCACCCAACAAAGCAGAGACAAAATGAAGATACCCAGGCCGATCTTTCCCCAAAAGTTTTCCCGCACGGTTTTCCAGGCGTGGGCATCTCTGGCCACGTTGGTGGTGATTGCGGTATCCACGAGCGCACAACAACCCGCGCCGCAACAGGCCGCAGCGCGCTTCGACGTCACCAACTACCGCATCGAGGCTCAACTAATTCCCGACCAGCACATGTTGCGGGCCGGCGCCGACATAAACGTCATTCCGCAGGAAGCAACGCGTTCGCTGGTCTTCGAACTCAACGGCTCGCTGCACGTGGAAAGTATCGAACGCGACGGCAGACCGCTGACCGGCTTTGTTCAGGATGCGGTTGGCGTAGGTTCGCTTGGACCAAGCGTCCGCGTAGATCTCGGTCAGGTCGTGCCGGCGAATCAGCCCGTAACGCTTCGTTTTCGCTGGAGTGGCGCGTTGCTCTCGCCCGAAGGCGGACCTTTGGCGACTAAGCGGCTGGCTTATGTCGGTCCCGAAGGTTCCTATTTGATGTATGCCTCGCGCTGGTTTCCGTTTCACGACTACGCCGCGGATCGCGCTACGTCTGATATCACCTTGATTGTGCCCACGGGTTTGCAAGTGGCTGGGACCAGCGACGACGCAGTGACTCCGCAGGCTTCGCCGAAGGACGGCGCCACTCGTTTTCACTTCGTTCATCGCCAACCGGTCTTGATCGGAGACTTTGCTGCCGGCCAATACATCAATCGCAACCTGCGGTTTGGAAATTACGAGATTCAGTTTTATGCGAAGCCAGGCAGCGAGGGTCGCATTAATGGTTACGCTGAGATGATGGGCCAGGTGCTGGAGTTTTACTCAAAACAATATGGCGCCCCCATCTTCGGCACTCGCCTGGTGGTGGCCCAGGTTGACGATGAAAGTCTGGATACGTACTCGGGCTCCGGAATCATTTTTCTGGCGTCGAAGTTGTTCGACTCTTCACGTCCCATGCCCGACGAGAAACTGGCGCGCGAAGTGGCCTATCAATGGTGGGGCCAGACAGTCGGGTTGAAATCGTTTGATGATGCGTGGATCTCGCAAGGCCTGGCTGAGTGGAGCGCTTTCGCGTTCCGCGAATCCAATTTGACAGGCGGCGCGCTCGAGGCGGCCCAGCGCGAGCAACAGGAACGCGCGCTGACGTTTGAGCAGACCGCGTCGATCGCGCGAGCGCCCAGCGCGCTGGACGATCAGTCGGCCGCGTATCAGTCAATTGTCTTCCACAAAGGCGCGATGGTTTTTCGCATGCTGCGCGAAAGCATGGGCAAGGAGAAATTTGACCGGCTGCTGCATAACTTCCTCGAGGAGTATCGTGGCAAGAACGCCTCAATCGATGATTTCGAGCATTTGGCATCGAAGGTTAACGTTGAGAACATGCGCTACTTCTTTGCGCAGTGGGTTGAGGGCACAGGCGTTCCGGAATTTACAGTCGACTACCAGATCATTCGCACGCGCGCGGGAAAATTCCGTACTCGCGGCACTGTCAAGCAAACGCTCGACACACTGCGCATGCCGGTGCAGTTGATGTTGCGCGCCGAAGGCGACAATCAGACGACGACGATAAGGATAGAGGGCAAGAGTGAAGATTTTGATTTCGAATCAAACGGTCAGCCGCTGGAAGTGGTCGTCGATCCTAACTACAAAGTTCTGCGAATGTCTGATGACCTGCGCGTCTCGATAATTGCGCGCCGGGGCATCGAGCAGATGAAGGAAGGTTTCTACGCAGAAGCGCAACAGCAGTTTGAAGCAGCGTTGAAATTGGATCGTTCGAATTCATGGGTCTACTACAATCTTGGTTTGCTCTACCTCGAGCAACGCAACTGGCAGCCGGCCCTCGACAATCTTGATGCGTCACTTAACGGCACCTTGCAGCCTTCGTGGATCGAGGTCTGGGCGCATATCAAGAAAGGCAACGCCTACGATGCCAAGGGCGAGCGCAACCGCGCCGTCTCTGAATACAACAAAGCAGTGCAGTCAGGCATTAACTACGACAACGCCCTGGCCGTCGCTAAGAAGTTTCTTGCCACGCCATTCGACCCCAAGACCGCGCAA
>JBGPYG010000156.1:0-8015 GCA_041493085.1 Pyrinomonadaceae bacterium
CCAAATTTCGTCACATGCGAACCGTGAACGATCGTTAGCGAGTCGGCAAAATATGGGTTCTTACTTTTTACGCGGAAGAGGCCGCCATCGCCGAGATACTCAGTAAATCCATTGCCAAAGTTGCCAAGCCCGGGGCCGCCTGATGCTTCCAACGAACCATCGTTCGCATTGGGATAACCGATGTCATTGGCGAAGGTCGCGCTGGTACCGCAAGCGCCGCCAACGCCGCAGTTAAGAATTCCGATATTTATATCGGTAAGGCCAAAGCGAAACTCGTTCAATAAGGTAGGACTAAAGGCATGTGTGTCAGACACGGTGATTTGTCGAGTGTCACCGACTTCATCGCCGGCGCCAAACCCCGCAGTCGGCAGCCCAGGTAGCAAATTCGCGCGATTCGTTTTCAACTTCTGCTCGTTAAAGCGGCCCGTAAGAGAATTCTTTTCCGTCAGCTTGTGGTCTATCTTGATCTCATAATTGTCTATTCGCTCTTTGTTGGAGCGCTGAGTGAAAAAGTTGTTGTTGAATTGGCCAGGATTAAAGACATTGATTGTCGGCAGAGGGAACAGATTTGCAAGCTTTTTCGCGATGGGACTGATGAGGGCATCGGGTATCACATTTCCGGAAAAAGGCTGGCCCGTATATGGGTTGAAAATGGTGGGGAAGTCAGAGAAGTCTCCGTTCCTCGACCGGGCAGTTGGCACGGTAGATGACGCCGGGAAAGGAATGTTATTACGCTGCCCAAGATAATCGAAGAAGAAGAACGTCCGATTCTTAATAATCGGACCGCCAATTGTTCCACCAAATTCATGAATCTGCTGCACTGCCTTATTAAAAGGACTCAGATCGGCGACTCCGCGAGAAATGGCATCGAAGCGATCCCGTTTGAGCTTCGGATGATAAGCGTTGAGCGCTGAGTTCTGCCCGTAGTAATAACCCGACCCGTGAAACTCGTTGGTGCCGGACTTAATCGTAGTGTTAATAACTGCCCCGGCCGCACGACCTACTTCGGCGGGTGGGATGCTGGTAGTGACTTTAAACTCAGCAATCGCGTCTGGATTCGGGAATACGCCTATGGTGCCAAACTGCGGCTCGTTATTGTCCACGCCATCAAGCGAGAAGTTATTATTCGTCGAGCGCTGGCCGTTAACTGTCAATGATCCACTTCCAGAGCGAGCGAAGCGAGAATTCTCCGTCGAACCTTGCGAATTGCTACTTCCTGGCCCACCATCTCCGGCTCTTGGGTCACCATTATTAAACTGGCGAGCGTCAGGACCTGTGCCTCCGAAGCCGGTATTACCCGCAGCCGCAACGCCAGGCATAAGCGTTGCAAGTTGCGTAAAGTTGCGTCCGGAGAGCGGAAGCTCTGTCACTTCACGACCCGTTACCACATTGCCGCGATCACTCGACTCAGTCTCTACAAGGGGAGCAGCAGCTGTAATTGTGACCGCGCCAGTGACGGTACCCGGCGACAGCGTCAGATCGATCCTCAGCCTGTCGCTCGTCTGGAGGGTGATGTTCTCTTGTGTGACGGTCTGAAATCCCTGCTTCGTTGCACTGACTTTGTAGATGCCTATGCTCAGCAACGGCAACTGATAGTTGCCCGAGGCATCGGTGGTCGCGCTTCGCTCAGCTCCAGTATCGACTTTTGTAGCGGTAACGGTGGCGTCTGCCACCGCAGCGCCATTGCTGTCGCTAATGGTCCCGACAATGTCGGCTTTGTTACTTTGCGCGAAAACGGAAACCGCAATTGCGCAGAGCACAAAAGCTAACGCACCAACTCGTTTTAGAATGTTGCTGGTCATGACTGGTCCTCTTAAGCCGAGAAAAAGAAGAGATACACTTCGTGCCCGTTCCCGGGCAAAAGTGTTTACTGTTGAAGCGAAGCCAAAGCTAATGCGGCACCGACCCCAAGTTAACTGCAAATTCCGCTGAAAAACGCTAGAAGAAATTGAAAAGACGATAATCTGATCGTTTGTTGTCTAAGTGAACTAAGTATTTAATACAGTTTACAGGCGCTGTCAACTCTTTTTGCGGAATCTGAATGGATATTTACGATACCGCGCCGGCAAAAAGTCAAAGCTACGAAAATGCATTTGGAAAGAGACGCCAGGAAAGAGGGCTTCTCAGGCGGCGAACGCTGCTGCAAACTTGCTTGCGAGGACGAGACTCAGGGCTCCTCGGAGAGCGGGCTTTTCTCCCAAAGTGGAAGGCATGATTCTCGCTGAGGGTAATCCTCGGCGAACGCTATGTTCGATCGTTTCCTTCAGTGCGCTTTCAACCAGCGACCAGGCGCGCGCTATCTCTCCACCAACGACGACGGCTTCCGGACTGAAGCCGACGACCAGGTTAGAAATTCCGACTCCCAAACAAAGAGCAGTATCAATGAGCGCGGCCTTAGCGTTGGCTTCACCAGTGAGCGCCTGGTCAACTAATTCACGGAAACTAAACAGCGACACGCTTTCTCCACCAGATAATTTCAGGTAACGAGCCAGCGCCGCGCGCTCCGAGGAAAAAGCCTCCCAGCAATCGCGATTGCCGCATGAACACGGAACCGGCGCGTGCGTTCCGATTACCATATGTCCAAACTCGCCCGCCGCCCCACGCTGCCCGCGATAAACCTGGCCGTCAAAAATGATTCCTGTACCGACGCCTTCGGCTACGAGCACGAGAATAAAATCTCTCGCATCGCTCACTTCCGGCCGGCCAAACCAAAGCTCGGCAAGCGCGACTGCATTGGCGTCGTTATCGATGATGACCGGCAATCCAACCGCCGCGGAGATAATCTTGGAGATAGGGATATCTCGCCACTTGAAATAAGGAACGTAGACGGCGATCCCGGTCGACGGGTCAACCAAGCCGGGTAGACTTACGCCAACAGCTTCGATCGAGCCCTTGTTTCTGACTGAAAATTCCTGGACCAGAGCAATTACATCCGGGAGAGTCTTGTCGGGATCAGGGTCAGTTAAAAACTCCTTCTGCTCGATAATACGCCCGGCTAGATCACTCGTCGCGACTGTCGTGCAGGTGGGCGTAATAGCTACTCCAATTGCGATCGCCTCCTTCGTTCGTAGCCTTAGCAGCGTTGGCCTACGGCCTCCGGTCGACTCGCCTTCTCCCACTTCTTCAACCAGGCCCTCGGCTGTTAACGCTTCGACGATGGCGGAAATAGTTGAACGCTGCAAATCTGTTTCGCGCGCAATCTCGGCACGCGAAATTGGTTCACGCTCGCGAACATAGTTCAACACGATCTGCCGATTGATATCGCGGATTGTATTGAGGCGGGCTGCCTGGGTTTTTCTGAGATCAAGTCGTCGCAAGGTTCAAAGCTCCAGTCAGGACAGAGAGGTCGTCTCACCGTGTTTGAGCCGGCGTGTCGCTATTTGCCGGCGCCCTTACCTTGAATGATAGTTACGGTTTTATCAACCGCTGGGACATCGAAGGTCTCCACGGCGCCGTTGGGCCACTGGACTTCGAGTTTGTCGACCTTCGTCGCGGCGCCCAAACCGAAATGCAGGGTCAGGTCGTTTTGTGAACAATACACCGCGCCGCTAATCACATCGCGTCTTTGTCGAAGCTTACCTGTAGTCAAGTAAGCGATGCTCCCAATTGCATCTTTCGGACTCTTCTTTTCCGCGTCTCCTACCAGTCGTAGATTTATCCAGTGTCCGGCCGGCGAGGCCACGTTTCGCAAGATGGAAGGCTTGGCATCGATGTTATTAATCACCAGGTCGAGACGGCCGTCTCCATCCAGATCGCCAATGGCCAGGCCGCGGCTGGACCACGCGCTCGCCAGAGCACTCGCGGGCGCGGCGCCCACGCGTTCAAATTTTCCATTCCTAAGGTTGTGGAACAGCAACGGCTGCTCAGCGAAACTTGTTCCCCACTGGTTTGAATCAACTGCCGGATAGACGTGTCCGTTTACGACAAAGATATCCAACCACGCGTCATTATCATAATCAATGAAGCTCGTGCCCCAGCCTAAAAACGGAATCGTGACTTCGCCGAGACCGGCCTGGAAGGTTACGTCGGTGAAATTCCCCTCACCATCGTTGTGATAGAGAACGTTGGAATCGTCAGAAAAATTCGAGATATGGAAATCGACGCGCCCATCGTTGTCGTAGTCTCCGATAGCCAGGCCCATTCCTGCTTGCTCGCGTCCATTTTCATTCAGTGCCACGCCCGACGGGTAGCCGCTTTCTTCAAACGTTCCATCTCCTTTATTAATGTAGAGCTGCTTTGGAGTCGAATCGTTGACGACCATCAAATCCAACAGCTTGTCCTCGTTAACATGGACAAAGGCCGAAGAGAATCCGTAATACTTCTGCGGATCGTTTACACCCGCCTTCACGCTGACGTCCTCAAAAGTGCCATCAGCTTTTTGATGGTAAAGCGTGTCCCCTTCGCCGGGAAGGCTGCGCGGGCCACACATTACCGGCACGCCGCGAAACTGACAGAAATTCTGTCCTGCGCCTCCGGGCTTGTTTGCCTCGGCCGGGCTCTGCGGGAGATTGTTTAAATCAATTTCAAGATAGCCGGGAACGAAAAGATCGAGCCGACCGTCTCCGTCATAATCCCCAAAACTCGCTCCCGTACTCCAGCCCTTTCTAGCGACGCCAAGCTTCTCGGCAACATCCGAAAATGTTCCGTTACCGTTGTTGTGGTAAAGACGTGATACGCCGAAATTAGTGACGTACAAATCCGGATGACCGTCGTTGTCGTAGTCGCCAACGGCGACGCCGCAGCCCCAGCGCTCGTTTGCCACGCCGGCTTGCTCCGTTACATCCTCAAATTTCCAATTGCCCAGATTGCGATAGAGCGCGGCGCGCGGTGGCTTTTCCTTACCCTCCAGCGCGGCGACCGTCGAGCCATTGATTAGATACACGTCGGGGAGTCCGTCTCCGTCATAGTCAAAGATCGCGACGCCGCCGGAAGTGGTTTCAAAGATGTAATTCTTTTGTGGACTGCCCGAACGATGTTTGAAGCCGGCCATCGCCGTCTTCTCCGTCACGTCTTCAAATACGACCGGCGCTTTCGGATCCGTAATCCCAGCCGTGCGGCGCGAAGAATAGTTCACCGGCGTTCCAGTTGAAACACCCATTCCCTGCTGAGGCTCGGGCTTCTTCGGGGGCGTCTGGGCGAAAACAAAAAGAGAACCCGCAAACGACGACAGCAGGTAAAGCATTAAGGCGGGCGGAAACTGTATTACACGGCGTACCTTTATCAATGACATTTTCTCTCTATTTGTCAGTTGAACTAAGCTCGGCGATTGGTTGGAGAGACCAGGGTCTTAGCCTAACGCGGAGTGGCTGCCTCATCTTGTTGACTCGACCGAAAATACGCGGCCCATCTCATGACTGTCAACATAACAAGTGGACGGTAGTAGTTCCCTTAAGGCCGACTATTATGTCCAAAGTCCAACGTCCAAAGTCCAAAGTCTGATTCCCTGAACGGACATTGGACTTTGGACGTTGGACTTTGGACATGAATCCGCCGTCAATGTGAACGAGCACCGTTTTCAGCGCACACCCGGCTCATTGACGACCAGGTAACGGTCGAGTTGCGGCTCGGTTATAACCTGAACGATTCCGCTGGGCCAGCTTACTTCAACTTTGCGCACGCTCGCGGCCGTTCCCAAGCCGGCGATAACGCGCGGATCATTCGAAGATAAATAACTTCCTGAAGTATTCGCATCGAATATTTGTTTCTTGCCGGAACTATCGGTGACGGTAACCCGCGCGCCAATGCCATCCCGATTCGATTTGGACCCGACCAGAGACAATCCCAGCCAGTGATTCTTTGTCCCATTGTTTCGCAGCACCACCGGAGCGCCATCGAGCGTTCCGATAACAACATCCACCTGGCCATCATTGTTCAGATCACCAAACGCCGCGCCGCGCCCGGTCAGTGAACTACTAAAGACAGGTCCCGCGGTAGCCGATACGTTTACAAATCCTTTGCCGGTATTAAGCATTAGCAGTGGCGTCTGTTTGTATCTCAGGTAGGGATTCGTCTTTTCAATGGTATCGAGCACATGGCTTTGAGCAACAAAAAGATCGCGCAGCCCATCGTTATCGGCATCGATAAAGTGCGTGCCCCACCCCGAATACAGGAGAGTTATCTGGCCGACGCCCGCGGAGTTGGTCGCATACGTAAAACTCAGGTCGCGATCGTTGTGATAGAGCGGATACGTTTGGTTTGAGAGCGTAGTGATAAAAATGTCGAGATAGCCGTCATTGTCATAGTCCCCGGCAGCGATTCCCATTCCAGCGTACGTCTTGCCATTTTCGTCATAGCCGGCACCGGATGAGATGGCGATGTCTTCAAACGTCCCGTCTCCTTTGTTGTGATAGAGCGACTGGCGCACGCTGTCGTTAGCGACAAAGATGTCCATGAATCCGTCGTTATCAAAGTCGCCAAGGGCAACGCCCAGAGCCTTGCCGCCCGGCTCCTCAATCCCTGACTTCGCACTGACGTCTTCAAACGAGCCATCGGCGCGTTGGTGATAAAGGATGTTGGTGGCAGCTTTAAAATTATCGGGGTGGCAATATGCTCTGTAGTCGGGACGAATCTCGCCGCAGTAAACGGAGCCGGCGTCGAAGTCCCACTCGACATACCGCCCCACAAAAAGATCGAGCCTGCCATCGCGATCGTAATCGATCCAGCCCGCGCTCGTTGACCAGCCACCGCCGCTAACGCCCGCCTTTTTCGTGACGTCCGTAAACGTGCCGTCGCCGTTGTTGTGATAGAGGTAGTTACCGCCGTAGCCGGTGACGTAAAGATCCGCGCGACCGTCGTTGTCATAGTCAGCCGCGGCGACTCCCATGCTAAAGCCGCTGCCTTTCAGCCCCGAAGTTTCAGTGACATCTTCGAAGGTGCCGTCAGCTTGTTGGTGGTAGAGCCGGTTCCAGTATTTAGGGTCGCGCTTGTCAGGCATTTCTGTTTTCGGCATCGGATCTTTCAATGACGCGCCGTTGGTAAAAAACAGATCCATACGACCGTCGTTGTCATAATCAAACATTGCCACGCCGCCACCCATCGCCTCGAGCAGGTACTTTAAAGAGGTGAACGAGGGCGCGCGTTTGAAATTGATACCCGTCAAACTCGTAATGTCGGTGAAGGTGACCGGAGACTGCGCCTGCGGCGCTGGCGGCGGTGGCTTCTTAGTTGGTGTTTCGGAACTATAAGACTTGCCGGTGCGTTGTGGAGTTGGACTTGGAGTTGGACTTGGAGTTGGCTGTTGGCCGCTCGCGGCGAGCGGGCTAACGCCCAGAAACAAAAGGACAACGCGAAGGAATGGACGGAAATGAATTGCGCGCATCAAGAATGTACCTGCTACTTCGCTGCTATTACTGCATAGTCCTTCCCGCTGTAGAGACGAATTCCGTTTCCCGATTTAGTCATCATCAGCGGGCGCGGCCGCTTCATCTGTTTGTCTTTGGTTGTGGAGACAGAGAGTAGTTCGTTGCCGGCCAGATCAAGAATGTTCAGCTTGCCATCGTCACTGAAACCAAACCCGTAAGCGCCCACGCCAAGCTCGGAACCATTAATCGTAATCGCAGAATCCGTAATCAGAAACCCTTCATACTTAGCGCGCACGTCGGCTGCATACCCTGATGTATCGACCAGGCCGGCGATCACGTAACGGTTCGTGCCGAAACGCGCGGCCGCGGAGTTACGCATCTGGGTGGGCGCAGAGAGCCCTTGAAAATAAAATCCAGGAGGCACAACTCGCACCAGGTCCGCGCCCGTCAGCACTGTCGCCCGGTCCTGGGCCGCCGCCGGAAACGGCAGCGAACACGAGATGACGACTGCGGCGAGTGCTGTTAGCGAATATTTTCTCCAGCGCTTCATAAAAGTTTCCTCCTTCAGTTTGTAAGAAACTCTGATTAAGTACTTTCGACGCGTAGCGTCGAAGACACTTGATCAGAAGTTCCTAAAGTTTACCGAGCCGATTATCTTACATCTTTTGCGGAAAAAGGAACGTAAGAATCGACTCGACGCGCGCCGCCCACGCG
>JBGPYG010000392.1:0-3491 GCA_041493085.1 Pyrinomonadaceae bacterium
AACATCCTGGAGACGTGATCTTCTTCGATTAGCTCCTTAACAACCGCCCCCAGGTCCGCGCTTAAGCCACCGTGATAGATCGTCGAGGTGAGGTGTTCAGTGCCACCGCAATTGCGGAAATTCACTCTGATGACATTGAAGCCGGCACGAAAACCCTTCTCCGCCGTGGCCTGCATGTAATTGGAAGAGGTAGAGCCCTCAATTCCGTGCCAGACCACGATGGTGGGATGATCGCTCGCGTCAGGATGCCAGCGGCAGTGCGCAAGGACCTTGACGCCCGGCGCCACTTCAAACAAACGCTCCTGATCTCTTTCGGAAGCAAAACGAAATCGTCTGGGCCAGGCATAAGCAGCGATCGTTTGCGCATGACCGCTGCGAAAAACAGAGTGGGGCTTGAAGGGTTTCGCTGCAAAAGCCGCGGCCGCGCGCGCCAGAAACCCGCGAACCCTGTCAGCGGTAAACCCGGATTTTCCCCGTTCAACTTCTACCACTTCGGCGATGGGGAGCATGTTTTTGAAAACCCTGGCAAGCAGGCTGCCTGCGCTATTGATGACAAGAGGGAAGCTACCGCAGCATTATACAGATAAATCGAGAACCAAACAGGACACAGAGCCAGGAGGGCCGAATTGGGAGGATAAAGTTGGCAATAAGTTGTGTTACAGGTTCCGCTTAGTTTGCCAACTCAAGAGTAACGTCTACCGTCAAGCTCTCTTTGTTTGGATTGAGGTTAGTTCCAACCTGCGGTGGCGGTTTGCCCAACGCTCGTCGCTCCTCGAAAAGTCTTTGCATTACGTTTCGCGAGTCGTTTTTGAAAAACTCGTCCAAATAACCCTGATCGAAGACTTCGCCGCGCTTTAGTCTCCAGGCGTCTCTGAGCGCCTTCGCATCTCTTTCCGTAAGTCCTTTGAAGAGTAAACTGCCCATGCGATACTGCGGCCCCTCGCGAACTTCTATCTTGTAAGTTACCTTCTGCGCACTGTCGTCAAATTCGGGCGTCGGTCGCACCCGTGTTTCCAGGTAGCCTTGACGGCCGTAAGCTTTCATCACGGCCACTACACCCTTGTCAAACTTCAACCCGTTGGCGACGTCTCCCTGCTTTGCTCCCAGGATTTCGCTTAACTGATCCGCGGTCAACGCGTTCGTGCCAGACCAGTCAGTCTGGCCCCAGGAATAAATCAAGCCTTCGGCAACCGGAATAGTCACGTCGACTCCGTTTTTGCACTTCGGATCCGGCTTACCAACAGGAGCTGCGAACTTCGTGCGCAACTGACCGACCTCTCGATAAAGCGCGAAAAGTTTCATGCCGGCAAACCCGCGAACCAGCTCGCTCGAGTAGTCAGCATCAGACAATTCTTTTGCAGTGCCGGCCAACTTCTCCTCGGAAACATTCTTCGCGCCGGGAAAATGGACGGTGCAAATTGGCATCTTGACGCCCGTCACGCTGAACACATGTCCGAGCATTCGACCTCCCAGATCCTGGGACGCGAGATATTCCACCCTGCCGGGGATTTTTTGCCCGGCCAGAAGTTGCTGCAAAGCACGCGTGATCGCTTCGGGGATTTTCCCCACATTAGGCGCGCGGCCGGCAAACGACGGCAATTCCCGGCGCACCGCATCCATCAGTTCTTCCTCGGTGAACCAGATAAAATTGTCGAAGATGACCGGCGAGTCGCCGCTGCTGGCCTCTTCAACCTGAAAAGTGATTGTTACCTTGTTGCCGAGCGTGCGAGTGCGATAGCCAATCTGCTTGAAAATGCCGCTGTCCAACAGGCGTTGCGCCGCCGCATCAGCTTCTTCAACCTTGAATGGTTGGCCTGTTTTCAGTTCGCTCGTAGCTAATGCCTCCTCGGGTGTAATCTGCTGGAGCCCCGAGAATTCGATCCGGTCAATGACCCGTCTGTCTTGCACCCGTCCGTCTTGCGCAGCGGAGACAGCCGCGGCAGTGGTGAATAAAAGAAACAGTATTAGTAAATGATTTGTCAGTCGCGTCATGAGAGACTAAGTTTAGCTTAACAACAGAGCTGCGAAGAAATAGCCAAGGCTGGGGACGGGGTCCCCAAGCGGGCAGCCCGCTTGGGGTGGTAGACATCATCACTATGGGCGCAACGAAGTGGCATGCACGTACCCGGCGAGACCTGATAATCGAGGTTTGGGAAAATCTCGATTGTGAATCGGTGGGAGCGCGTGAGCTTGAGCAGATTCAGGAAGCGCTGCGCGAGAAGTTTGGCGCCGGGGCGTTGGCAAGTCCGGCTGCGATCGCGCGGATAGTTGCTGACGAAGGCGCCGTGTTGCGACACCCGGAGGTCTTCGACTGCAACCTGAAATGGCGAAAACTAAATGTGGACGAACGTAGTTTCCAGCGGAATCTGGATTTCTCCGGTTTGTCGCAGGCTTTTGAGTCAGTCGTGAAGCTTGAAGAGCAGCGACTCGAACTTCAGATAGCCACAGATGCCAGGGGCCTCAAGCAACTACGCGACATCGTCACAGCGAGCCGGAAAGATTCATTATTGAGAGCACGCAGCAAAATTCTTGACGAGGGTCAAAAGGAAGAGGCGAAAGAGATTTCTCAGTGGCTAACCGTCTGGCTACAAGCTCCGGAGCTTTTTTCTGATTGGCTTGACCTGCGCCGGCGCTCGCCGGAATTTCGGAAGAGATTTCAAAACCTATAAGGGGCTGGAACCCGAGATCAAGGGTCGGATTCCGGGAGATCGAAGACCTCCCGACATGTCAGAACCACCTGCGTTAGCGGGTGGTAATTCTTTGATCTTGGTCAGCAGGCCGCCGCCCGCCCGCTAACGCAGGCGGTTCTGACAAGAACCCGACGGCAAAGCCGTTAGTTACTCGTCCTCTTCGCCGCCGCGGATTCTTCCTTCAGCTCGTGATTGGTCGATGACCTTTTGCGCGAGATTCCCGGGAACCGGATCGTAATGTGAAAACTGCATGTGAAACGATCCGCGCGCCGCCGTGATCGAATTCAGTGTTGATTGGTAGTTGAGCATTTCCGACATCGGCACCTGAGCCTTGATCACCTGATTCTTGCCGCTCGTCTCCATGCCCTGCACACGTCCGCGCCGCGAATTCAGATCGCCCATAATGTCGCCGCTGTGTTCCTGGGGCGTACTGATCTCCACATCCATGATCGGTTCCAGTATCGAAGGCTTCACCTTTTCCATCGCCGCCCGGAAAGCTTTTCGGCCAGCCGCGCGAAACGAATGTTCGTCGGAGTCGACGTTGTGATATGAGCCATCGATCAACTGCACTTTGAAATCCACCAGCGGGTAGCCCGCGATAGCGCCTGACTTCGCGGCCTCGATGATGCCTTTCTCGATAGCGGGACGGAATTGTTGCGGGACTGCACCGCCAAAAATCTTGTCCTCGAAAACAAAACCACCGCCGCGCGGCAACGGCTCGAAAACAACTTTGCAATCGCCAAACTGACCGCGACCGCCGGTCTGCTTCTTATGACGCCCTTGCACCTCGGCACGCTGCGT
>JBGPYG010000150.1:0-8297 GCA_041493085.1 Pyrinomonadaceae bacterium
AGGGAAGTGAGACAGATTCGGGAGTTGATCAAATCAACTGTGCCGACGTTCGGAATTTGTTTTGGACACCAGTTGCTCGGCCGCGCCTTTGGCGGCAAGACCTTCAAACTTGTCTTCGGACATCGCGGCGGAAATCAGCCCGTGAAAGATTTGCGGGAAGGGGGCGTGGAAATCACTTCACACAATCATGGCTTCGCGGTGCTGGCCGACAGTCTTCCTGCTGATGTAGAGGTGACGCACATCAATCTTAACGACCGCTGCGTCGAGGGCATGCGCCATAAGACGCTGCCGATAATCTCAGTTCAGTATCATCCCGAAGCTGCGCCCGGCCCTCACGATGCCGAGCATCATTTCCAACGTTTCATCGAATTGATGGAAAAGGCACAGTGAAGGCTCGGGTTGTTCGGGCGTTAGTAGTTGATTAGCGAGTTTGCCGCAAACTTTTTTGGGTGGTATAAGAAGTACAAATGTCGACCAATCCTAAGACAGTAGAAGGTATCTATCGCGACGGCAAAGTAGAACTGTTCGAAACACCTTCTAATGTCGATGACGTCCGTGTGCTTGTAACCTTTTTGCCGGAAGGTGCGGTTAATCTGGCAGATCACGGTATAGATGAAGCGCAAGCTGCCAGTCTGCGATCACGCTTAAGTGCTTTTGCCGAAGATTGGGAACTTCCGGAAATGGGAGCATACGATGCCTTATAAGCGCGGCGATGTCGTGCTTGTTCTCTTTCCGGATTCAAATCTTCGCACCGCCAAACGCCGTCCGGCGCTCGTCATTCAAGCAGACAATCTGAATACCGGCTTGCGGCAGAGCATAGTCGCCATGATTACCAGCAACATGTCGCGGGCGGATCACCCTAGTCGCGTAAAGCTGCTATTGAGTTCTCCTGCGGGACGCCAAGCTCACGTTCTAATGGACTCTGTAGTAATGACTGATAATCTCGCCACTGTTATTGAGAATGAGATTGACAAGGTTCTAGGGTTTAGGTGATATGAGCGAAGTCGAAGCGGCCCTTCGTCACACGTTAGCCTTATAAGTGAGCCGGTAAGCCGGCGTCTTCTTTCTATCCAACATTCCGAGAAAATGAATATCAGTCCTGGACGGGCAGTTTCAGTTCGCCCGTGGTCAGATCGGGTCGTTCGCGGGCCATCTCCTCCGGCGTTGTGTCGACGTCGGGATGAGCAACCCCGTCTTTATCCGAGGGAAGAGTCAAATCGTTCGTTGTTGCCACACCTGCCACGGGAGTTGGTTCCAGAAAATCTGCGAGTCCTTCGCTGCCGCGATGTTCGAGCCAGTGGCGGTAGCTGACGGTCAGGATCGCCACCACTGGAATCGCCAGAAATATTCCCGCCACCCCAGCCAGTTCGGCTCCCGAGAGTATCGCGATGATTACAGCGA
Organism: Pyrinomonadaceae bacterium; assembly: GCA_041493085.1. Lineage (GTDB taxonomy): Bacteria > Acidobacteriota > Blastocatellia > Pyrinomonadales > Pyrinomonadaceae > PSRF01. The sequence continues at coordinate 1,402 of JBGPYG010000150.1, forward strand.
GTGGATGTAGGTGTATTCCCTGGCCAATTAAACGCGGATAGACAAAGTAGTCCTGAACAACGCGCAGCACAGCTAAGAAGGCGAGCACCAGAAAGACTGAGAAAAGTCCGCCATGCAGCACCGCCGCCACCGCAGCTAACAACGCCACCAGCACTGGTCCAATCAGAGGAACGAATTCGCAAACACCGGCTATTATTCCCAGAACGAGTGGACTGGGAAGTCCCAGCACCGTGAAGCCAAGCGCGCAAATCACGCCGATAAAAAGGCAGGCAGTGAGTTGGGCGCGAATATAGGCAGCGAGAGTGCTGTTGATGTCCTGAAAAAATTCGTCACCGCGCCAGCGCCATCGTCCGCGCGGCAGCATCTGTAGCACGGAGCGGCGAAAAGCTTCCGCATCCTTTAGAAAGAAGAAACTCAAGATAGGAATAAGAATCAGCCACGGAATATAGATTACCCAGCCGGCGACACTCGCCAGCACTGCGCTCACCGTCAGACTAACGTTTTCGATCACGCGGGGAATAGCGCCATTGATTGCGTCGAGGAGTGGCCCGGGCATTTGATGCGAACGGGAGTACTCAACCCAACCCTGCAATTTCGTGCCGACGGAAGTCCAGTAAACACGCGCCTGTTGAGTAAACTCGGGAAACTGGCTCCCCAGCCGCGGCGCCAGAACGTAGATGCCAATCACGATTACCGCGACGATGATCAAGTAAGAAAGAGCAATCGCCAGGGCGCGCGGAATGGCAAACTTACGACCTGAAATCCGGATGGGACGGCTAAGGAACTCGACCAGTGGGGCAACGAAATAAGCGAAGAAGATCGACAGAATCAACAGCAGGATAACGCCGGTTAGTTTTACTAACACCCAAAGCACCACAGCGACCACAAGCACGATGAGGATCACGCGGAGGACCGCGCGCGTTGGCGGCCAGGATGCTTCCACAGCAGCCTTTGTTGCCGTGCGCACGATTTCTTTAGTTTCCTGGTTTTGCACTGTTGTGGCCGGGCTAGTTGTAGAGTCTCCGAATTATTCCGCCGACCGCATGTTGATCGGCAGGCGAGATGCTCCGAAATTCAAGTCCAAACGTATCTGGAGTAGCGTGATGGACGACCTCACCGCGCAAAGACAAAGCGTCTTCGTGATCGACAAGTAGTAGTCCGAGCTTATCGCCCACCCTCACGTTGGGACATGCAGGGAGATTACACACGCGCATGCCGCCAAGACTGATATCGGATGGTTCGCCGAGTCCGATGGATTCCTTCAGACTCTCGTCTTCGATGGCCAACGTCAGCCTGGTGCTAACGTAGTACCGGGGAAACTTGCGTCGCTCATGATCGGGTAGGGGAATGTCGGGGGTGGTCATTGCACAAACTCTTTTCAGTGGGCTAGCTCGTCCTCCTCATCGTCGTCGTCATCTTCTATTGGCGGAGGCGGTGCGGTCACGCGCGGCGCCGCCGGCTCCCAAATCAAGCCCCGCCATTCGTCCGTCGCGCCGAGAAGTTGTAACGCCGCCAGCGGATGACCCGGGTTGCGTTCAATGCGCAGCACTTCCGCGATTACTTGCAGTTTCTTTCCGTCTTCACCCTGCACTTCAAGGAGCACGCGACTGCCGACGTCCGGCAACTTTCGCGGCAGGTGAACCAGCGTGCCTTCCGGCCCAACGTTTTCCGTTGTGCCCTCAGACATGATGTGGGTGCCACCGGGCTCGTCCCATTCAGCGCGAACCTCGAATGATACTAAATACCGTGGTCCGGAACGAGGCTCTGTTTCTATCTGGCGAGGCATGTTCTTCAAACTCCTTGTCGGGCAAGAGCCGGGGCAGTTTATAACGTTTACGATCAAAAGTCGCAGTGTTTCTGTGCGGCGGTTCCGAGTTCCGGGTTCGAAGGCTGTGACTTAGTACCAGGACCTAAGACATCGAGGGCAACACTGGACGAAGTAACGATTCGGCTTTGTCTAACCCGAAACTCGAAACTCGGAACGCGAAACTTTCATTCTTCCTCGGTCCTGAGTTTCTCAAGAACCGAAAAATCCTCAAGCGTAGTGACATCGCCAGCGACTGTGCCGCTGGTAGCAATCTCGCGTAATAGCCGGCGCATGATCTTTCCCGAACGCGTTTTAGGCAAGGCATCGGAAAATCGTATTTCATCCGGCCGCGCCAGGGCTCCGATCTCTTTTGTCACGTGCGCGCGCAACTCTGCATTCAACTGCGGCGACGGACTATACGAACCTTCCAGAGTCACGAAAGCAACGATTGCCGATCCCTTCAGCTCGTCGGGGCGAGCGACAACCGCGGCCTCAGCCACGGCCTCGTGCGAAACGAGCGCGCTTTCCACTTCGGCCGTACCGAGCCGGTGACCGCTCACGTTGATAACGTCGTCAATGCGGCCCATGATCCAAAAGTAGCCATCTTTGTCGCGCCGCGCGCCGTCGCCGGCAAAGTAGATGTTCTCAATCTGCGACCAGTACTGCTCTCGATAACGTTCATCGTCGCCCCAGATGGTCCGCAGCATGGCGGGCCAGGGTCGCTTGATCACGAGATAACCACCCTCGTTTGCGCCGACTGGTTTGCCATCGCGCGTCATCACGTCGGCTTCAATCCCCGGGAACGGTTTTGTTGCAGAGCCAGGTTTCGTGGGCGTCGCGCCGGGAAGCGGCGAGATCATGATGGCGCCGGTTTCGGTTTGCCACCAGGTGTCGACTATTGGACAAACCCCGCGTCCGATCAGCTTGTGATACCACATCCACGCTTCGGGATTTATGGGCTCGCCGACTGTTCCCAGCAGACGCAAGCTCGAAAGATCGTGTTTGAGCGGCCACTGCTCGCCCCACTTGATGAAGGCGCGAATCGCTGTCGGAGCCGTGTAGAGGATGTTGACGCGGTGGCGCTCGATAATGTCCCAGAAACGATCCGGCTCTGGATGGTTTGGCGCGCCTTCATACATCAATACCGTTGCACCGTTAGAAAGCGGACCGTAGACGACGTAGCTGTGACCGGTTACCCAGCCGATGTCGGCGGTGCACCAGTAAACGTCTTCGTCCTTGATGTCGAAGATCCACTTCGTGGTGAGGTGCGCTTGCAGAAGATAACCAGCCGTCGTGTGGAGAATGCCTTTTGGTTTTCCCGTAGTACCCGAGGTGTAGAGAATGTAGAGCGGATGTTCGCTGTCTAACTCCGCGGCCGGGCATTCCGCGTTAACGGTGGCCATCAACTCGTGCCACCAGTGATCGCGGCCCGCCTCCATTTGGATCGGTATACCACTACGACGCACAACTATGCAGGCTTTCACGGACGGCGTTTCTTTCAACGCCTCGTCGACCGCGGCTTTGAGTTTCACTTCACTGCCGCGTCGCCAGCCGCCATCGGCAGTTACCACAACTTTGCAGCTCGCGTCGTTGATGCGGTCAACCAACGCAGTGCTGGAGAAACCACCGAAGATCACGGAGTGGGTGGCGCCGATTCGCGCGCAGGCAAGCATTGCGATCGCCAGCTCGGGAATCAACGGCATGTAGAGCGCGACGCGATCGCCTTTTCCTACGCCGTTGCGCTTCAGGACGTTTGCGAATTTGCAGACTTCGGAATGGAGTTCCTGGTAAGTGAGTGTGCGCTGGTCGCCCGGCTCGCCTTCCCAGATGAGAGCCGCCTTATTTCGCCGCCAGGTAGCCAGATGCCGGTCCAGACAGTTGTAAGAGATATTGATCTTGCCGCCGACAAACCATTCAGCATGTGGCGGCTGCCAATGCAAAACCTTGTCCCACTTCTTAAACCAATGAAGCTCCTCCGCCATGCGTGCCCAAAAGCCTTCGGGGTCGGCGCTGGCCTCTGAGCGCAAGCGCTCGAGTTCTTGCATCGACTTGATGTGGGCCTGCTCGGAGAAAGCCGGCGGCGGGGGAAAGACTCGATCCTCCTGTTGCAGCGATTCGATGTTTGTAGTGGTTGATGATGACATGGCTACTGGCACTTGTCTCGAGCAAGAAGTGTTGCTATCTGTGGCAGCCTTGTGTAACACAGAACAGCTTGACGCGCCAGCCACTTGCTTGCACGATAACGGGCACGTCCTGGTTAGGCAGTTAGCCTCCAAGTCAGGCAAGAGCCGACTGGAAACACCGATACAGAGTAGTGGTTCAGATCACGAGCTTTGGAAGCTGACACCTCAGACAGCGTACTATATCGTCGCGATCATCGCAGCAATTTGGGTACTAGTAGTCTACAGACGGAACCGTCGTTTGGAACAGTCGAGATGGTTATCCACTTTTTATGACAAGTTCTATGAGACCGAGAAGTACAAGCGTGTACGCGAGCTGTTGGATTCGCAGAATTCCGACGACATTCGCGAGATGGTCGAGCACGAAGACCCAGATTTTACTGACTATCTAAACTTCTTTGAGCATGTAGCTATCTTTGCTGGTTCAAAACAATTGCGAACCGATGATGTGGAGGCTTCGTTCTGTTATTATCTAGACTGCCTCAAGAGTCATGAGAAAGTTCGTGACTACATCAACAACCCGGAGAAGGGTTTGAGAAGCTGAAAGCATATTTTGAAGCCAGAGATGATCACGGAGTACTTGTTCCTTTACGGCACCTTGCTCGCAGATGGGGCTCCCGATGAGGTTATTGGGGCTTTGAAATCCTTGCGTCGCATAGGACCCGCCCATGTTCGCGGGAGGTTATATGACCTTGGCGAATATCCTGGGGCTATCTTGGCTCCGTCATCAAAGACGCTAATTCGCGGAGAAATCTTTGAATTGCCCGCGACACCAGCCATCCTCAAGACGTTAGACGACTACGAAGAATTTGATGCCGCAAACAAGGAAGACAGCCTCTTTATTCGGACCAAAGCCAAGGCGAAATTACAGGACGGGTCGCAAGTTGATTGCTGGATTTATGTTTACAATGACGATCCGGGGACTGCGCCATTATTGGCTGATGGGACTTATTCAAAGACAAGAGCCGCTTAACCTCCCCCTCTTTTCATTTCATGTTATGAGCCTTCTCGTCGGCACCAGCGGCTACAGCTACAAAGAGTGGAAGGGAAGTTTCTACCCGGAAAAAATTCCGGCGAAAGATATGCTCCGCTTCTACTCCGAGCGCCTAAGCACAGTGGAAATCAACGCCACCTTCTATCGCATGCCGCAGTCGAGCATGCTCGAAAACTGGAAAGAGCAAGTACCGGATAGCTTTCGTTTCGCGCTCAAGGCGCCGCAACGGATCACGCACTTTAAGAGACTGAAAGAGACGGACGAAGAGACGGAGTATTTTTTAGAGACGGCTTCCGTGCTCGGTGATCAGCTCGGCGTTGTGCTTTTCCAGCTTCCGCCAAATATGAAGAAGGATCTGCCGCGGCTGGAAACGTTTCTCGCGCAACTGGCACTGGCAACACGCGCGGCCTTCGAGTTTCGCCATCCCACCTGGTTCGATGACGACGTCCTGGATCTCCTGCGTAGCCAGAACCGAGCACTCGTCGTTTCGGATACTGACGACTTGCCAACCACGCATATCGACAAGACCGCGGACTGGGGCTACCTGCGGCTGCGTCGCGTTCAATACTCCGAAGAGAACCTTCGGGAGTGGCTCGGCCGCATTCGCGAGCAGAATTGGCAAGAGACGTTTCTATTCTTCAAACACGAAGACGCCGGCACCGGCCCAAAACTCGCCGCGCAGTTTCTCGAGTTGGCGGCCAAATGAGGAAGCCGTGTTTCGGAGAGGCCAGTCGCCGGTTGATTGAAGTGGTAGCATTCGAGCACGATGACTGATTATGAAAAGGAGTGGAGAGCTGCGGGGCACCCGGATGGGGGGAGTGCAGAATTCCTACCCCCTCCGCCTCCAGGGGTCAAGCGCGTTTATCACTTTACGTCAGCCTGCCACGGTATTGGCAGTGTTAAAGATCGCCGGCTAAAGATCGCGCGGTTCTCCGACACCAATGATCCGTTTGAACTCATGGGCCTGGTGCTCCGCGAGGAAACCGTCCGACAAGCAGTAAAGGATTTCAAGAAGGAGCGCAACAATGACACGGGAATGCTATGTTTCAGCACAAACTGGACCAACCCACTCTTATGGAGTCACTACGCAGAAAAGCACGCGGGCGTTTGTCTTGGCTTCGACTTGAAAGAAGAGATCGTTCGTCCTGTGTGTTACGAAGAGAATCGCCTGTTGACGAAAGCCGGTGAGAAGAAAAATGCGTTTGTTATTGACCAGGACCTCGAAGACCGGTTGCTTCTAACGAAATCTCACCACTGGAAGGACGAGCACGAACGCAGGATTTTCATACCGTTGTCAAATGATCTGCCGAAAAAAGGCGAACTCTACTTCAAACTCTTTGACAGGAACATGAGTCTTAAAGAAGTCATCTTAGGTCCACGGTGTGGTCTCAAGTTGGAAAAGATTAGGGAGGTCACTCTGGCAACGAATCCTTGCGCAATCGTGTTCCGATCGCGTTTGGAGTACGGGAAATTCAGAGTGAGAGTTAACGGGCGGGACCTTTCGAGCATCGCCCAGGCTTTAACAGAAAGGCCGAGAGAGTGCACCTGATAATCAGAACCAGGCCCGATGAGCGTTGCACAAAAAAGTGCTTCGATCACCCGGTATCAGAACCGGGAGCGGTAGCGACCGGCCCTGAATTCAACTTGAGATTACTAGGTTTAGGTGGCGAATAACTGGTCGTGGTCAGTGCCGTCGAGTACCCGCGCTATTCTTCTGGTTGAGCTTCGGGCCGGTCGCTACTGCTCGCGGTTCTGATACGGCCGCCGGCTGGTTCCTCTACTTTTTGTGCAAAGCCGGCCCGATGCGATGCTTCGCGTCCATGACAAAAGGGCGCCGGATGCGCCCTTTGCCTGGTTGAAAAAGTAGCTGTTAGAAATTCCCGCTACACTCCGGGTGTCCACAATCGCAATCAAT
>JBGPYG010000012.1:0-24492 GCA_041493085.1 Pyrinomonadaceae bacterium
GTTACTACCCCAACGACAGTTACTACAACCCCGGCTACAGTTACTACCCCGACGACAGTTACTACTCCAACGACAGTTACTACCCCGACGACAGTTACTACCCCGACGACAGTTACTACAACCCCAGCGACAACGTCGCCGGTCGGGGAAACGGTAGCCGCGACGACGACGCCTGTAACAACGCCGGCCGACACGGTGCCGATGCTGAACATCCCGGCTTTTAAAAAGGGGGATGACACAAAACTGAAAGTGGACTTCACCGGCGCTATGTCGGGTGCGCGGGCGAATATTTTCATTGAGCCGGCCAAGAATGGCAAAGAGACGGAAGTCAAGATGGTCTTCCACGAGCTGAAGGAGGCTCCTAAGGGACAGGCCTACATCCTCTGGGCAGTTTCGCCTGACAACCAGTTTTTCAAACTGGGACAGATCGTAAATGTTAAAGATCGCAACGAGGCCGAGATTAAGGCCACTACAACGTTGGCTGATTTTGGTTTGCTCGTGACAATGGAAGACCTCGCGGCAGTAAAGACCGTGATCATACCGGCAGGCCTGCGACTTGGCGTAATTCAATTAATCCCTTAGCCAACTCCACATTCTTGGTGGGAGTCAATCCAAAGGCCGCCAGCTTGGCGGCCTTTTCACTGTAAAGGGTAGGGTTTGTCCCTGCCCTCCGCAAGATTTTCCTACCTCGCCCGCCTGCTCCTGGGGTAATATGCGGCTGGCGGGGCTGGTAACCAACTCCGCTCAAAGTCGACTCCCCGAGGTCGAGCTCACCATCAGTCAACGCCGGAGCCTGCTGCTTCGGTCCCCCTTCAACGAAGAAGTTAGTCGCGGTTACAACTTAATATGTATAAACGCATCTTCCCCCAGTTGCTGCTTATAGCCGTAAGCCTCTTCCTCTTTTCAGCCACGCCAACCTTCTCCCAGGAGACTCTTCCCGAACTCGTGAGGCGCGTTAAGCCCGAGGTAGTTGCGATTGCAACTTACGATTCGCAGGGCGAGGCGTTGATGACCGGCAGCGGATTCTTTGTGCGCCCCGGTCAGGTGGTAACAAACCTCCACGTCATCCGCGGCGCCCAGCGCTGCGAAATCAAAACGCTCGACGGAAAAGGCAAAGTGTTTCCCGTGGCGGGCGCACTTGCCGTTGACGAAGAAGGCGACCTCGCGCTGCTGGATGTTGAGATGCCGCGCGATTCTTCCTGGCGTCCGCGCGCGAGCGAGCTAGCTCACGTGCTCCCCGATGAGGGCGAACAGATCGTTGTAATCGGCAATCCACTCAAACTTGAAGGCTCGGTCACCGATGGCATTGTTTCCGCCGTTCGCGAGGTTCCAAACGTCGGCAAGATTATTCAGATCACCGCGCCGATTTCCCACGGCAATAGCGGCAGTCCAGTCTTCAACATGAAGGGGCAGGTGGTCGGCGTCGTCACGGTGAAGGTTACGAATGGACAAAACATTAACCTCGCGATCGGCGCGGCCCGAGTTGAACAATTGCGTCCCGGTCAGTTGCGTTCCCTGGCAACCATCCCGGCCAAAGAAAGGCTGAGTGATGTCGCAGAGTCTTCATATCGAACCGGATTGGATTCTCTTTGGCTCGGCAACTACGATAACGCCATTGGCTATTTCGAAACGGCGGCGAACAGGAACCCGCGGCGTGCGGATGCGTGGGTGCAAGTTGGCTATTGCAAAGTTAAGCAGGGGAAAAATGAAGAAGCGATTCGCGCCTACCAGCACGCGCTCGAACTTAAGCCGAACTCGGAAGAGATACACAACAAGCTCGGCGACGCTTACTACTACGCCGGGAGAATGCGGGAAGCTATCGCTTCATACAGCCGCGCCGCCGGCCTCAGTCCAAACAACGCTGACGCCCATTACAACCTTGCAGTCGCCTACTTTGAGACTGGCAATGAAAGACTGGCATTAAGCGAGGCAAAGATTCTGCGCCAGCTTGATGTGAAACTCTATGAAAGGCTTGTCAGTGAAACGCGGTTAGAACAGTGATGCTTTCAACCCGCAGGGTTGGGCGACGGTAGCCGGTGGTCGTAGCGCAGCGCAGACCACCGGGAACAGGTCGGAAATTAGCCGGCACCCTGGACGGGTACCACAAGGTTTTCAATCTTGCACCCTTTTTCAGGGTGCTATCTTTTTTCTATCTTTTCCGGTGGTCTACGCTGCGCTTTGACCACCGGCTACTATCGTGCAGCCCTTCAGGCTGGCTTTCTGCTCCTGCCTCCTGCCTCCTGCCCCTGTTTTAACTCCCCGCCTGGCCAGTAAAGATCTTCGTGTCCACGCTCTTCGGATTTCCCAGCACAACGAAGCGAATGTTGCGCATGTATTTCTGCGCTACGCGCGCCACATCCGCCGGCGTAACCGCACTCAGTTTTTCCACGAAAACAGTTGAGTTGCGCCAGCCGCCACCGAGCAATTCATAGGCAGCCAGCTCGCCCGCCTGGGCGGCATTAGTTTCCTGGTTCATGTAATAAGTGGTGAGATACTGAGCGACTACCGCTTGAATGTCATCATCGTCCACCGGCTCCTTTTGCAATCGCGCAATCTCGTCAAGCATGAGCCGCACCGATTGATTGGCATCGACCGCCGTAACGTAAATGCCTCCGATGTTCGCGGCCTGGTTTCGCAGGAAAGCATCAGGCGCATAGGAGAGATTTCTTTTCGCGCGCACTTCCTGGAAAATGCGATCACGCAAAATTGAACTCGCGACCCGCATTGGATAGATATCAGAAGAGCTGGGCGGCGGCGCTGTGAAGAACCCCTGAACGTAGTTTGTCGGCAGGTTGCGTGGCGTCACCTCAACTGTCGATTTCTCAAAAGCTAATTGGGGCACTGCCTCAGCCGTATAATTCCCGCGCGGTAGTTTGCCGAAACTCGAAGCAATCAGCGTTTTGATTTTGGCAGAATCCAAATCGCCCACGATGACCAGCAGCAGCCGCGAAGTTTCCAATACTTTTTGGTGGTAGCGGCGCAAGTCTTCCGGCGTTAAGCGCGCCACAGATTCCGCCGTTCCATCCACGCGGTTTAGATAAGGATGGTTCGCGTAAGCAACGCGCTCCTGAAGCCGCTGCAAGTAAGTGTCGGGATCGTCAGTGTCATCGCGCAAGGAGACAACCATCTTTTCCTGAACGAGGGCCACATCTTCCCTGGTAAAAGACGGATGGAGCGCGACGTCGGTAAACATTTGCCACGACCGATCAAAGTAAGGCCGGGTGCAACGCAGCGATAAGACCGAATAGTCGTTGTTTTCGCTGGAGCTGATTACGGTTCCCATGCGCGACTGTTCATTGCGCATGCGATCGCGCGGGAAAGCGGCACTCGCCTCAGTTGCCGCGTCAAGCATTAAAGCTTCAATGCCGGCGTTTTCAGGAGTGATGTTTCGCGAACCGCCTTTGATGAAAAGGCCCGCCGCTACAGTCAAGCTTCCTTCGCGTCGCTTGACCAAAACTTTCAGCCCGTTAACTTCAAACTCACTGACGAGAGCCGCTTGCCTGGCAATCAGACTTTGCGCGCTCTGCAAACTGCGAACAGCTTCGGGCTGCCTGCCCTGCTGTGTCGCCTGGCCCTGCGCGGGTGAAACCTGAATTCCCACCAACAGCGAAATAACCAACAGCAGCGTAGGCAAGAACCCGAGTAGTCCCGGGAGCGCGGGCACGCGGGGTCCCCGGCGGGGCAGCCCCGCTGGGGTGCTCGTCTTGCCCGCACCAGTTTCGCCATGTGCCACTGCGCGCCTCCGGCGCGTTTGCGGACAGGATGTCCGCGCTCCCAGCGTGACGTTTATTTTCATCGTTCACCCGTTAACTCTTCTGCTTGAATCTTAATTCTCTCCTGAGCTTCCTCGGAAAGGAGGGCCAGGCCAATGTGTGGTTTCCCTTGAATGTAAGTGGTTACATAGCGACTGATGTCCGGCCGCGACGTGGCACGCAAGCGTCCCAGATAACCGCGAAAATATTCCAGCCCAGTGGAGGCCCACCAGAAGCTGAGCGTGTGGGCATACTCGCTCAATTTTTCGCGCGAGTAGAGATCGTCGGCTTCCAACAAAGCCTTGGCGCTTTCCAGTTGCTCATCGGTGAAGTAGTCCTTGTCGTTAAAATGCGCCACCTCTTTATAGATTGCCTGAATCGCTGCGTGCGCCTTGTCTGGCGTTGTCTGCGCAATAATCGATATCGGACCAACATTGCGCTGCGTGTAGTAGCCAATTCCCACGCCCGTGGTCAGCCCCGAATCCACCAGCGCTCGCTGGAGACGCGAGTTGGGCTGACTGAGGATGAACGAGAAGACGTCGGCGGCGTAAGTTGAAGCATCGTCTTTACCAATAGACGGTCCGTGCCAGCCAATGTTGATGATCACATTTTGCACCGGCTGCGTGATTACGACCCCTTCGCTTTTCGGAAGCGGAGGATGCTCAACCAGGGGAAACTCAACAAACGGATCCTTTTCGCGCCGCGGCCAATCGCCGTAAAACTCCTGCGCCATTTTGAAGATGTCTTCCGCGTTGACGTCGCCAGTGACAACGAGAGCTGAATTGTTGGGGACGTAGTAACGCGATTGAATGAGCCGCATCATCGCGGGCGTGGCGGTGGAAACGGTCTGTCGATTACCCAGGGGCTCCTTGCGGCTCGGGTATTTATAAAAGAGCCGGTCGTTCATCTCCTTGTTGAGATAGTAGAACGGGTTTGACTCGTTGCGGTCGATCTCGCCAATCACCACTTCCCGCTCGCGTTCAAACTCACGCTGGTCAAAAAGGGGGTAGCGTACCGAGTCGCGCATAAACTGCAATGCGGTGCGCAGGTTTGAAGTCGTAGTCGTGAAAAAATAATTCACTACCTCCTCGCGGGTCGAGGCATTGTAGGCGATGCCCAAATGCCCAATCGTCCGGATGTAATCTTCCTGATTTGCGATTGCCCGGTTGGTCTTGAAAAACATGTGCTCATACAAATGCGAGAGCCCATTCAGCTCCGGCGGCTCCGTGTAAGAACCATTCTTGACGGCCATCTCGATAGTGATCAGCGGCAGTGAATGGTCTTCCAGCACGATTACTTCCAAACCATTTGCAAGTATGCGATTGGCAAGTTGCGCTTGCGGCAATCTTGCGGCCGCGGCTTGTTGCGGTGCCGCGGCAGGCCTGGACGTAGTTCGAGGTGGCAGAGCGTTTCGTCGCTGGGCATTGCCCAGTGCTGCGAAACCGGCCGGATTGACAGCCGCACTCGCCAGCAAAGACCAGATAAGCAGAAGCAGGATTAAGCTACGTTTCACTGAAGACTCCGTTGAAGGATTTTAGTTATTTGTTTAGAGGCAGGCATTGCCCGCCGTTTGTCGGAGGAGTTCGATGTTGCCCTGGCCAGATTGGATGTCAGCCCGCATAGGATTCATCCTGCTCAATCCGCGACAACACCCAATCAAACTCTCCTGAGGTTATCTTTCCCCCGCAGAATTCACAAACTCCCGCGTTGTTCACTTTCAGAGGCGCGCCGCAATTGGGACAATTCAGATCCGCTCTGGCGGGACCCGGTTTAGCCTTCCGGTTGCGAATAAACGTCCAATACTCGCTCCAGTTTCTGAGATTTGTTTTCGAACCGCTAACGACCTTCCCGCTCTCGTCAACCGTGTAATCGTAACCCTCCGCTCCAATGCGCAGCGTTATCGAGTTGTAGAAGGCGTCTTCCTGAATCTTCACCGGTTGCAGTGCGATGACACGACATTGGTCAAGCAGATTGCGAAGGTGCTGCCGCTTGTAAGCATCGATCCAGTATTGGTGCATCTGAAACAGGTTGTCAGTCTCGTGAGGCCGCGCCCGTTCCCAGTTGAGCGTTGACCAGGCAGCTTGCAGCTCATCAAAAATGAGACGCGCGCGCGCCTGGAACTCGCCCCATGAAAAACTCGGATTGTTCTTCTCAAACTCCATTCGAATATCTCGGAAACCCGGTTGGACGACACTAGGCAAGTTGGTGCCGACTTCAGGCACGTCAGACGTAAGCAGGGGCCCCTTCGCTTCGCGACTGAGTAATCCGATCCCCCGCACGTACCACTGAAATTCTCCGCTCTCGACCTTCGTGCCACAGAACGCACATGCGCCGACCGTGTCTTTCTGCAGCGGCGCACCGCAGCGCGGACAGTGAAGGGCGGTTGCCTGCGCCGGCGGCGGAGACAGCACGTCGCGCTTGCGCTCAAGCTGCCAACGCTCGCGAACGTAGTAAGTCATCTCGCCTGACATCTCACTCGACTGTCCGCCGTTCGGGTTCACCACCTCCGTGTAATTTGATTCGAACAACAGGTTGAGATTCACTAGGGGCGTTTCCAATCCTCGTATGTCCACGATCCGCATTCCGCCGATGATGATTCCCTTCACTTCCTTAAGGCCGCCCGGGTTGCGCTGGAGAAGCGCCTTGCGCGCGGCTTCGCCGAGATAGGGCGAAAACTGATCCAACGCTTCCGGGCCGTGGCCGCGCGCGTCGTGTGCTTTCCCGTAAAGCGCGTAGCAGAAATCAGTGAAGACAATTTCAGAGAAGTTGGGATCGAATTTGCGCAGTTGCCCAAACTCACGAGCAAAACTTTCAGGCCGGCGCTCGGCAGTATCCAGTCCCAATGGAAACGCCATTGACTCCGTTGACGTTTCCAGGGACGCCGACGAGAACGCCTCCGATGCCTTCGTTCCTCGTTTTGCAAACCGATAAACCACAAACACGACAACTACGATGTCGACGGGAACACCTACTGCCGGATACTCGACTGTAAGCCACACGAGTATCCTGACTATGCCGATAATCGCGCCGCCTCCTCCTCCTCCTCCACTACCGCTCCCGCCACCGCCGCCGTATGACGACCCGCCACCAACGCGCGCCAGCACTTCCAACGGAAACAGGACCAGGCACGCGGCCACCGCAGCGAGCGACAGTAGTCCGAGGGAAGCACGTGCCAGTTCATAAAGCCCGCTTCCACTGGGACCGCGGGCGTCTCGCCCGCCTTCGTGGAATGCCACGTTGTCTGAGTTGCCGGATTCAACAGTGGGTTGAGTGAACGCGTTGCTTGATGCGGGCGAGTCGAGCACCCCAGCGGGGCTGCCCCGCCGGGGACCCCGCACGCCCGCGGTCCCAGTATTCGCTATCCGGTTTGGGAAACGCTTCGGCTTCATTTCAATTCGAACCGTGGGGCATCGGGAAGTTCATTCGGGTTTTCTCCGATTGCGGGTACATGTTTGGCTAGCAACGCGCCGAGATTCTCCAATCCTGCCTGCAGCGTTTCCGGTTCCGGCTTTCTGCCAGCCTCGTGCAGCTCAAACAAGATTTGATTCCACTCAAGCGCCGGTACACTTTTCAAGACGCCCCGGTCAGCGATCAACTCGAGCCGGCGTTCGAGCACGGACAGGTAAATGAGCACGCCCATCTCGGCGCTCGTATTCGCAATGCCCGCTTCATAAAACATCGCGGCGGCGCCCGTGCGGGCCGCTTCGGCGCGAAATTTTCTGCGCGTAAGAAGACGCTGGATCGAGTTGCTGCGGGAGGAAACGTAGGCGCCCAAACCGAACAGGATTATGACGTCTACGACAAACCAGTACGGGTGAAAGTCGAAGGGAGAGAAGACGAGAAAGAGTAGACCGGCCAGGGCGAGAATTGCACCGAAGAGGTAGTCGGCGTGGCGATAATTTCCCGAGCGTGCACGCACGACGACCACTACCTCAGCATCAGTGGTCTTCTCGATCTCTGATATGCAAGAGGTGAGCGAGCTACGGGCGGCTGGGTCGAATTTGGAGCGGGGCATGTCAGGGAGACTCTCAGAACTCGTCTGCGTGCGATGATAAGCAGAGTTATCTAATCACGGCTTACGGCGGGCTGCAAGCAATGTAAGTCGGAAGTTCAACTAAACTAAGATCAGGGCTCCCACTCGAAGGTAACTTCGGAAATAGCTGTATCTGGATCGGTACCGCTGAAGACATCATCGATAACCAGGCGCACCCAGCGCGTTTTGATCGCGCCGACGTCCAGTGTCTGGCGTTCCATGCGATCGGGAAACGTGAAGTGATTCGAACTGCCATCGGAGAACTGCAACGTTACGGCGGCAAGGCGATTGTTTTGTGCCCAGATCTGCGGGCTCTTGAAGTAGCCTGGCAGAATCAAAACGCGATGAAGAATAATCTCGCGGCCGAAGTCAAAGCGCAGCCACTCACCAATGCCGGGCCCATCCACGCCCTCAATCCAGGCGGTGCGCTTGCTACCATCGATGGCGTTTGTCGAGTCGTAAGTATTAGCCTGAACGGCGTACCTGACAGACGATGCGCTGGCTCGGATCTGCAGCGCGCCAGACGCCTGCCTTCCGGAATCCGCGTTGTCAATCTCGCGCAAGGGAGTCGGAGTTGATGAACTGGCGCGTGGTAAGGCAGCGCTGTCTGGGCCTTTCCGATATTTGTACACGAACGCCAGACCAACAAACGTAAGGATCAGAAGCAGCACCGCAATCGCGATGACTCCAGCCGTGAGGATGCGACTGGATGGGTTAGAAGTGACAGCAGCCCGACCTGGACTTTCGGGACGCGGACTTGAAGATATCGCCGGTGTGTGTCGGGCCAAGGGCGCAGGCGACTTGAGTACCGCAGTCGGCGGCACGGCATCGTATGAGGTCGGACCGTACGGCAAAGTGGCGTTTGGATCGCGAGCCAGAACCGTCCCGTCATCAAGACAGAATCGCAGTGAGTCGTCGCTGTAAGTTCGCTGACATCGCGGGCAATGCTTCATTCTCGTTCAGTGATCGAAGCTCATTGAGCGGCGTTAGCAACGTTCGGAATCCAGAATGTTTGACCGTCAACCTCCACTTGCTTCAATCCGTGTTTGGGCAAGTCTTTCTCTTTCAGGCCGAGAAAAGTGAAGTGTGGCAAGTCGCTAAGCACTGTTTGAAACCAGCCGTGCTTCCGGAGAATTTCGCGCACGCGCGGGTTATCAAACTCGTTTACGTCGAAAGCCAGCATGGCGATGTGTTGCGACGTTCCGGGCGCCGCGATGGAATAGAGGATCGACTTGGAAAGATCTTTGCTGAAATAGATGCCGCTCTTTTCCAGCTCCAGCACTTCGGCAATCTGGCTGCGCAGTGGCAAACCTTTCAAACGCGTCACCTGATCCTCAGTCAGTCTGCCCTCCGCGAGCCAGTAGTTGAGGGCCGGCACAAAGCGCGTCTGCCACAACTGCAAGCTGTCTTCGTAACTCCGGCGAGCTGCTTCGGCTCCATCGCGTGGGGTTATGTCCAGGTTTTCTTTTTGTGCTTCTTCCCGAGCCTTCAGCAACTCCTTCATCGCTTCCGGTTGCAACTCAACCTGATCGTATCCGATCATCTCGCTCGTGTAGCCGGCCCGTTCCTGAAACTCCGCAACCTCTTCGTCGCTCCGGAAGATACAAACCGGCGGCGGCATCACCTTCTTGTTGGCAAGAAAGATTGCGCCATAGTCTTCAAGCACGCGCCGCGCCACGGCGTCAGACGGCGGACAAACGCTTTCGATTTTTGTCTTTCGTTTCTTAAGCGCCTTGCGCAACTCTTCATAAAACTGAGCGGGCGGCTCACCATTGTTATCGTCAGTTAGCTTCGTCATCGCTGCGGAATTTTTTCCTGTCGGGGCGCCCATTGTCGGGCCAATTCTCGGATAGCGCCTGCCGCGCGATTGCGCCGGAGAAGTCGAGGGCCAGATGCAGATTACCAAACCTAACAAAAACCTGGCGCATCGCGCATTTCTAACCAAGCTTCACCACATCTTTCGCGTAACCTTGTTAACTTAAACTGGGTGACCCGAACGATCATAGTAGTGCACGCTCGCGGCGGTCAACAAAGGATTAGCCTCCGCCCGGAATCAGGTTTGTGAAGTTCAACTCTAGCGCGACATTCAATACAGAACCGGGAGCGCCAGCGACCGGGTGCTACACTCAACGATGGAATAGCAGTCGAAGAGTTGCTTGATTCTTAAGTTGAGCACCCGCATCCGGTCGCTACCGCTCCCGGTTCTGTAGTGCGCAAGCCTGAGATAAGCTTGCCGCCATAACTTGTTCATTGCGAAATATTATTCGGCCAACTAAACGAAATGAACTATAGCGATCTAATAGAGGAGATTGCGGACACCTACCAGAAACATGGTTGGCAACTGCGCCGGGCGCTGTTGCGACCGGAGACTCGCGCCGAGCTTCAGGCTAAACTTGGTTCCGATTCTCTGCCATTGGAGGGAGTGGAAGTAGAAGAAGCAGCGGTCGACGGGTTGTGGTTTTCGCGGAGGTCGCATGAGGAGCGCGAAGCCTGGGAACTAAGGTTGTTGGCAGAAAACCCTTTTGCGCTGTTTGAAGCGTTTGAGAAAGATGAAACGGAAGAACAGCGGGAAGAAATGCGGCGTGAAATGGAAGCCCGCCTGCGAGACTACGCAAACAAATAGTGATGAGTGATGAGTGATGAGTGATGAGTTAGGACGGCGAGGTTTTCAGTAGTCAGTGGTAGTCGCTCATCACTCATCACTTCTTTATTGCTTGCCCATCTTCACCGGAATCTCCAGACGCTCGCCGTTTCTCATCACAACGACCTTTATTGTGCTGTAGGGGATCGCACGCGGCACGCGCGCTTTAAGTTCTTCCACCGTCCGAATCGGCGCTCCCGCAAACTCGATGATGATGTCGCCGTTTTTTATGCCGGCCATATCGGCAGGTAGGCTGGGCGCAACGTCGTCCAGCCTCACGCCAAACATTTTGGTTCCGGGAATGGGAACGCGCTCCGTATTATCGTCATCGAAGCCAAACCGGCCCCTGCCTTCTGGACGGGCAGCAAATGCGCTGCTCAGTTGATCCAACTCCGGTTTTGAAATCGTCGTAAGTTTCGTGTTCTTGGTTTCGCCATCGCGAATGTAAACAACATCGACAGTCTTGCCGATGGGAATGCGGCGAAGGATCTCCGTCATCTCGTCGTCTGAATGCACCGGCTGGCCATCGACTGTGGTAATGGTGTCGCCACCGACAAGCCCAGCCTTGTCCGCCGGACCGCCCGGCGGCTCGACGTTGGCAAAGGTGACGCCGCCATCAGTCGTCTCAAAATCGTCAACTCCGGCGTATGAACGGGGGACCAACTGCGCGATTTGAACGTGAATGTTGTCGCGAATCGGCTTGATTATGGAAGTGAAAACTCCAGCGGCGATAAAGAAAATCAGCAAGCCAAGAAACATCCACGTCATCCCACTCATGCGGCGGCGGCGTTTCCTGATATGCCCTCCTGGCGAGACGGCCATCGGCCCGCCAGTTAACCCGTAAGGGAACGAATTTGGTGAACCGTTACCGGGTAGCGTGCCGGGAGGAGCGTTCTGAAAACGAACTGTCTCGGTATACTCCGCGGTGCCCTCTCCCAACCGAAAGCCGCAGTTGCGACAAAATCTCAGCTCTTTCGGCATTGGTGAGTGGCAGTTTCCACAGGTCGTCACCGTCGCATCCATTTCGGGCTTCATAGACATTTCACTGGACATTCACTATCGAACAGATTTTCGGGACGCTTCAGACGGAAAAGAATAGCAGATGTCTATACGCCAAACGGAGCTTTCCGGTTGCAACCATGGTTAGCCTCATGGTCAATCTCCTGGTCAATCTCCTGGTCAATCCGCTGGTCAACCGAGTTTTCCCGCCCTGATAAGATTCTCTACCCACTCATGCCCGGGCTGCGGGCCGCCGCGCCTGCTGGTGGAGTGTGTTGGCATGGGGCGTGCTCTGTCAGCTTTGCCCGGGTTTGACGGATTGGCCCTTATAGACATCGGCCCTGGTTCGGTGCAATATGCTTTAAAGCTTAGGAAGGTTCATCGCCAATGATGGATGAACTTCGGAGGAAACAGTAAACGTGGAAGTAACCAAGGCACTTGCGGCCCTACAACCGCTGTATGGCAAAGATAACGTTGAGATTGTAACGGTTGATGGACAACGCGTGCGGGGCATCGTGCGCAGCATGAAAACCACTCAAGCACTCACAACTCCCAGCGTAAAGATGGAATGCGCGAACGGCGAAATAGTGAAAATACCGTTTCCTACAATCGCCGAGATCATGGATCACAATTCAGTGCGCAATGGGCAGTAGGCAGCCTGGAGGGCTGCAAGATAGTAGCCGGTGGTCGAAGCGTAGCGCAGACCACCGGAGGGCGTTGAAAAAAGTTAGCACCCTGGAAGCGTGCGAGATGCAAGACCTTGTGGCACCCTTCCAGGGTGCATCTCCTTTAACGTAACTTTTACCGGTGGTCTGCGCTACGCTTCGACCACCGGCTACTTTCGCTCAACCCTACGGGTTGACATTTCTGCCGACTGCCTACTGTTTTTTCAGTCTCGCTTCGCGTATAGTACGCCGTTTTAGTTTTTTGTTAGTTTGTTATTGGGGAGATTTAGAGCGTTGTCATTGACGATGGAAGATTTTGGTGGTCGACTCGCAAGCGTGTGGTCGGAACTTCGCCCAACGACGCGCGGCCTGGTAGAGCGTGCCCTGCAACCGCCGAACGCTCCACCCGCGCCGGCTCGCAATCCAAATCCTAACGCTCCCTACGATGCGCGCGCCGATCACGAATTAAGCCGCCTGTTGGCCGCTCTGGACGAACGTGCTCAAGAAACGAATGCATCGCTGGAAGCAGAGAAAGAAAACCAGCTGCGGCATATTGCTGATACGTGCGCGGCGGTGTTACAGGAAAAGACTCGCTCGGCCGAAGTCTTTGCTCAACTCGTGCGTCGGGCCGATGGGCAACGCGACTATAAGCGTATCGACGCGCTGGCAGATGCGTTGACGGGTTTTGCGCCCAGCGAGATTTGCGAGTTGGCGCGATCGCCGGATGTAGTCGTCAGGGCTCTGGCTAATGAGTCGCTGGCCCAGTTTCCTACTTCCGTGCTGATTGGACTGCTGAGTGATCCGGTTGATTCGGAGATTGCGCGCGATGCTCTTCGCCGGCAGGCAATAGATTACGGTTCAGAGGAGGCTCGGCAAGTCGTGAACGCGCTGGCGCAAGTGGATGCTTCGAACGACGATTTCTGAATTAGCCGCCTAGACACCAATCCATCCACACATTTCACAATTCCGAAAATTAAGAACGGGAAATTTTCCATTTATCATTTACCATTTGACCCGAGGCTTCCTATCAGAACCGGGAGCGGGTAGCGACCGGCCAGACACGCAACTGACCTAATCTGGATTTCTGTTTGGGTTACCAACCACCGGTAAGTAGTCACCGCCGTTCTAAGGCTCTTGTTGAGCACCCGGCCGGTCGCTACCGCTCCCGGTTCTGATAGGCCCGGTGTTTGAATGCCAAATGGTAACTGAATAATGACAAATGGAAAATCTTCCGGCTCTTAAGGCGTGGGGTGTATAGTCGAAAGGCTTAGGCAGCTACCTTGTCACCGATCTCGTGTAAGCGCTTCACCACTTGATCGATCAACCAATTCGGCGTTGAAGCTCCAGCAGTCACTCCGACGCGCTTTGCGGTTCCAAGGTCGGCGGGATTAATTTCAGCGGGCGTCTCAATCAAATAACTTTTCTCACACTGTTCCTGACAAACGGCCAGCAGCTTGACGCTGTTTGAGGAGTGGCGGCCGCCAATCACGTAGAAAACGTCTACCTGCCCGGCGAGTCCGCGCGCCGCGTCCTGGCGATCTCGCGTGGCCGAACAGATTGTATTCACCACTTGCGGCTCGGCATCTGCCTTCGCACGCACCGCTTCCGCTATTTCGAGAAAAGTTTTCAGCTTGATGGTCGTCTGGGAAACAACGAGGGGCGAGCGCAATTGCGGAAGCGCGGCTACTTCGCTGGCGTCGCGAACGACATAGGTATTGTCCGGCGCATAGCCAACCACACCGATCATCTCCGGATGATCAGGATTTCCGGCAACGACGACGTCCCGGCCATCTTTCGCGGCGCGCTCCGCCAGATGTTGCACTCTGGTAACGAACGGGCAGGTTGCATCGATGACTTTAGCGGCGCGCCCCTCCAAGTCGCTTTGGACCTGCGGCGTGACGCCGTGTGCACGAATTACGGCTATGGTGTCCGCGTCGGCTTGGCGTGGCTCATCAATCGTCGATACTCCTAACTCACCTAGCCGCTCCATCTCCTGTGCGTTGTGGATCAATGGTCCGAGCGAACGAATAGGACGAACGCCTTCGTCCAACGCGTCTTCTACCATCTCGACGGCGCGTTCGACGCCAAAACAAAATCCATATTCGTCAGCTAATAAGACTTCCATGTTTTACTGTAACGTCGAATCAGTTTACTGGCTCAGCCTCTCCGTCTGTTTTGCACTTCTGCTGCCATTCCTGACGCAGCCGATCTCCACCGGCAACCCGTGCTTCGACCCACTCGATGTCCTTCTCGATTAACGAGCGAATCGTGGTCAAGAACGACTTCTTCAGGTCGCCCAGATTATGCGCCAGGTCCTCGGGTAGAATTGCGTACGAAACGTCGCCCACATAACGCAGAGCGTCGCAGAGTTCGTTAATAACGTTGCTTCCCGATTCGGCTTGCGGTTCCGATTCCGTTGTTTCCTGCATGACTTGATTCCTCCAAACACCTAAGACCGCGGTTGATTCCTACGGCGTGAATATCTTAGCACTACTCAAATACGACCGCACGGCCCGGCCCGTTCCATCAGTCTCACCGATGCGGACTCGCCCGTTCTGAGGGGTCAAACTACTACGCGCCGGCAATGACGAGATTACCGGCGCGCAAGAGATTTATCGGTTGTATGGCTGTTTGCTCTCGCCACTAGAGTCCGTTGGCGGTTGTTTGGCCCTCATAAGCAAGCAGATGGAAGGCGAGTTTAGCGTCGCCGGGCGGCAGAATCGGATGATAAGTTTTGCCGTAGCTGGAAACGATCGTCTTCACGTAGTTTTGAGTTTCATTAAAAGGCGGCACGCCTTTGTATTTATCGACAGCTCCTTCACCGGCGTTGTAGCCGGCGAGTGCGAGGGAGACGTCGCCATCAAACCTTTTCAAGAGCCACGCCAAATACTTTGTGCCGGCTACGACGTTCGCGGTTGCGTCAAATGGATTTTTTAGACCAAACCTCTTCGCCGTCGCCGGCATCATTTGCATGAGGCCCTGCGCACCGGCGTATGAAACTGCTTTGGGATTGTATTTCGATTCCTGCTGGATGACGGCGTGAATGAAGCGAGGGTCAACACCTGCCTTCTCACCGGCGCGAAAGATAATCCAATCAAGATCACAATCGCCGGACTGGGGAATGTCCTCGGGTATCATCTCTACCTGAGTGGCAGCCTCAACGACGGGCGCCAGCACGGGACTGAAAAAGAGCCCGGTGAAGTTCGTCAAAAAGAAAAGAGAAACTATGGCAAATGGCGCGAACTTCGCTGAGCGCAAATAGGACACACGTCGGGAAAACTTTTGGGGAAACTTCATTCGTGATTCTCCATGTGAGCGATGGCCCAGGGCCATCAAATTAATAATTCTGACTACTGCTGCGCATGGTTGGAACCGATTTTCAAAGAACGTAACGCACTTGAAATCAGGACCATCACTGAGATGGAGACTTGATTGCGATGGTTGCTACTTTTGATTGCTTTGGGCCGTCGATGTGACGTACCCAAACGAGCCGCCTATTGTTGCGGAGGAGTACAGAGGATCGTTCAACTTGAAGGGGGGAGTTCATTTGACCAGCTTCGAAACTACCTTGAAAGCTCACCGACACGAGAAATCTAAAAGAGCACGAATGAAAGAGTATGAATATTGTCTTAGTTAGCGGTCTCGATTACGCGCGGCCGGCAACCTCGCCTGTTTGCGTGTTAACGCGGACGAGTTCGCCTTCCTTGATAAAGAGCGGCACGCGCACTACGAGTCCCGTTTCCAATGTCGCCTGCTTGGTCGCGCCGCCGGCGGCAGTGTCGCCGCGCAGACCCAACTCCGTGGAGGTGACGGCGAGTTCGACGTACTGGGGCAGTTGCAGCGAAACAGGCGCGCCGTTGTATTTCAAAACCTGTAAGGACACACCCTCCTTGAGGTAGCCACGATCAGCGTCAAGCGCGTCTTCGTCAAAAGCAAACTGCTCGTAACTCTTCTCGTCCATGAAATGAAAACCGTGTGCGTCACTATAAAGAAAAGACGCAGGCGATAGTTCAATGTCCGGCTCCGCAAACTTTTCGCTCGAACGGAAACTCTTTTCCATGACCGCGCCGGTTAATAGCTGGCGCAAGCGCGTGCGCACCATCGTCGCCGCCCCGCGCGCTGTCGGCGAAGCAAAGAAAACTTCCAGGACAACATAAGGCTGTCCGTCAACCGTGATCAGTAGTTTGCGTTTTAGTTCGTTGGCCGTAATCAGCGCCATTAAGTTCGTTCCTCCACCCAAAAGCGGCTTGGCCGTTACACAGTGCGGAAAGGCTCTACCTTTCCGGTGGCCAATACCATAACCCTTTGAGGCTACGCCTCGGAAATGGAGGCGCAGATCCGCTTTCAGGGACAGGCAGGAATGCTTGTCCTACATAAGAGCCCTCCCTAACGGTCGGGCTTCTGTCTTATCAGAAACTCACTCGCAATCTCCGTCACCAGATCCGCCGGCGCGCTTTCGCTATGCGGGCTGTGAGCCGCAACATCGAGTATCTGCATTTCAGCCTGCGGCAGTTGGTCCGAAACGTCGTCTAATTCCCCAGGCTCGGTGCGCGGATCGAGGCGGCCGTGAATGAATAGTGTGGGAGCGCTGATCTCGTGGAGTCGGCCACGATAGAGATCGTCTGCCGGGCCCGAGCTCTCAACTGCTAATTGTAACCATGCCTTTGCGTGACGGGTGATGAATTTGCGCCAATCTGCCCACCCGAATTCAAGCGCAAATCTCTCGCACAGTTCGTCGCCCAGAGCTTCGGGCTGATACGCGAGCGTTTCAAAAAACACGCGGGAGCCTGGCTTCAGCCGGTAGTAGTGGAAGGCTTCAAGAATTAAGCCGCGCACGCGCTCAGGCGCAGTGAACCCGATGATTGCCGCGATGACTGCGCCATCGCTGTGGCCCCATAGAAATGCGCGTTGGATACCAAGCGAATCCAGGAAGTTCAACGTCTCCACGGCTGCGCGGTAGTGGAAGTCCGTTGGAAGATCACTGAACTCGCCCAGGCGAGTCGACTGGCCATAGCCCGAGCGGTTGGGACAGATCACTCTGAATTCATTGCGAAGTTTTTCTATCTGACGATTGAAAGGATTCAGGCTGTAGCCCCAGCCACCATGTAGCAAGACGAGGGGCGTGCCGTCGCACCCTTCCCCTTCGTCGCGATAGTCGATCTCTACCGGACTAACGCTGGGAACAAGCGGGGAAGATTGTAACAAGGCCGTGGGCACTGTATTTTTTGGAGTGCGCTGACCTGTCAGCGCTTTCGTCGGTCGCGACCTGTCGCGACCATCGCCGGGTTTAACTCATTTCACGGAAAGCGTGGCGTCAAGCCACCACATACCAAAGCGGCGACAGGCGGGGTCCCCGGCGCGGCAGCCGCGCTGGGGTGCTCACGTCGCCGCACTACACATTTCCTACCGGACTGGTTCGCGCAAGATTGCGTCAGCGGCAACGGCGGCGATGCGCGCGGCGTCCGCGTGCGCTTTTTTCAATCCGGCAATTTGCAGCAACGCTTCCCCAGTGCGCGAGAGCATGCGGAAGAGATCGCCTTCTTCGGCGCCGGTTTCGCGAACCAGACTGGACCATTCCGCTCCGGTGGCCCAACGTGCGGCGGCAGCAGCGGCAGAGAAGTTCAATTCGGGCGCGGGCTCTATTCCGAGTTTCCATTCTTCAGTTGCAACCTTGAACCCGATATCTTCAAACTGTGCGAGCGCGTTTACCAGGGAATCCTCCAGTTCAAGCTGGCCGTAATCGCGCTCTTCGTCGGCAGTGAGTGCGGCCATAACGCCAGTCATCCGATGAAAATCGAGCGAGTTGAATAATCCACTTTCGAGCGCTTCCCCGACCAGCAACGGGCGGTCGATGTGCAGATCAGCGAGCCAGCGCCCACGTTCCGTTATCTTCTCCGCATCGAAATCGAGGTAACCGAATACTGCGAGCACGCGCGCGCGCTGCTCAAACGGTTCCCAAACCTCTTCACGCAATTTCTCGATTCGGCGCGTCGCCCGCTCAAGTTCCTCCGCGTCGACCAGCGCGCCCCAAAGTGCCTGCGTGCATCTCAACTTATCTTCAGCGCCGAGAGCGGCGGGCAGGATTCCCTCGATCTGGTCATCCAGAAAACTGACGGCGTAACTCCCTTCCGATTGCGCATCGCGCAGGCGAGGTTCCGGAATGACAAGCTCCTTGCCGCGCTGCCGCACATCCGCAAACGCTTCCTCAATGAATTCATCTCTCTGCCGATAGATGGGCGCATAGACTCGTCCGATTCGTTCCAGGGCGAAGCTCGCGCTGCGGCCGTCGTCGCGAATACCGCGGACGTTGCCTGCGCGTTTCTCCGTAATCAATACCAGCCGGCGACCGCTGCGGCCAATCCCGACGACGCGGCCCGGTTGCACTACTTCATCCAGCCAGCGATGCAAAACCTCAGCTCGCGTTTGCGGCTTCGACTCATGCAGGCGCGCCCGCGTGCTAACTAATCTTTCAAAACCGCTAACGATCGACAGCGGTAAATCGCAACCCGCTGTTTTAAGTTTTAACTCTATTTGATGCTTGCTTTCTGCCTGGGCTTTTTCAAGTTGTGCGATTCGCAAGGCAGCTTCTCGATGCGCAAAACTCCTTTCCGCAATCTCACGCACCTCGGCGAAGTTGCCGTAAGCGTCAAGCAGATTAAGTAACGTGGTGTAGGTCGCGCGAAACTGCGAGATGAGTGGGTTGGGCCGGGCTTTCAAGAGCTCGGCGATGCTTTGTGGATCCTGATGCAGGCCCGGAGCGGCAACAACAAAACCCACGTTGTCGCGGCCTCGTCGGCCCGCGCGGCCAGTCATCTGTTGCAACTCTGAAGCAGTCAACGGTCGCCAACCGCTGCCGGTGCGCGCATCGGCAACCGTTAGAACAACCGTGCGCGCGGGAAAGTCAACGCCGGCAGCCACGGTTGCCGTGGCGAAGATCGCGTCAAGCAACCCGGCACTCATCAGCTTTTCAATAACCATCTTCCAGGCAGGAATGTGTCCGGCATGATGAGAGGCCACACCACCTCTGATGATCGTGTCCCAATGACGATGACCACGTATCTCCGGATATTGCTCAAGGGCGCTGCGCATGAAATCGCGCCGCGCTTCACGACGCTCGTCGTTTGCATCGCGCCGCATTAGAGCCGTCTCAGATGCTGCCTGATCACAACGCCGGCGCGTCGGCATAAACACGATGGCGGGCAACAAATTGTAAGAACCGAGCGCGACCAGCAACGTGGCGGGCGGCATCTCGGGCATGCGAAGTTTCATAATTCAGTTAACGGCCAAGACGCCATACCTGGCCCGCTCTTACTGGGACCGCGGGCGTCCCGCCCGCCTCAAGCAACGCGTTCACTCAAGTCGGGGTTGAATCTGTCAGCTCTGACACCGTGGCATTCAACGAAAGCGGGCGAGACGCCCGCGGTCCCAGTAAGAGCAGGCCAATCGATCGGAAAAAGGTAGCCACCATTTCTTACCATCTTCTCCTTGGCGATCTTGGCGCCTTGGCGGTTTCTTCTAACAAGCGTGAAATCTCCGGATTCAGTTTCCCATTCTCGCTTAACAACGGCAGCAGTCGCTTGTCAGGAAGAAGAATCGCCGCGCGCAGTGGCACCGGCCGCGCGCCTGGACGCGTCACCACCCCGCAACGCACGCCACGCACTTCGCCAATCCAGGCGGCAAACTCATCGGCGTTTCCAACCGTTGCCGACAACAGCAGCAACCGAATGCGCGGCGGCGTCAGGATGATCGCTTCCTCCCAAACGTGGCCGCGATCTTCGTCGCCGAGATAGTGGGCTTCGTCGAGCACAACCAGATCCGCATTGACGTCGCTGCCGCCTCGCAGTGAATCGAAAAGTTGGTTGCGATATATCTCAGTTGTGCCGACAATCAGTTGCGCATCGGTGTTGTCTTTCCGATCGCCAGTGAGTATGCCCACGCGTTCTTCACCAAACTCCTCGGAGAATTCCTGAAACTTGGAATTCGTCAGGGCCTTCAGCGGCGTCGTGTACCAGGCGCGGCGTCCGGCATCCAGCAAGCGGCGAATCTCTTCGCGCGCGATCCAGGTTTTGCCGCTGCCGGTCGGTGCTGTAACCAGCACATCTTCGAATTCGAGCGCGGCGAGCGCTTCGAGTTGGAAAGGATCGGGCTTGAAAGGCTCGGCGCGAGGCGTGCCGATTCCCGCGAGCAGCTTCTTCACTTCACGGCTCGGAGGGCGAGCTGGACCGCCTTCGGCCGCACCTGAAGAAACGTGCCGGGGGTGTTTTGGAGCCTGTGCAGGCGCGCGCGATCGGTTTTTGTTACCAGATCGACCCTTCTTATCAACAACTCTGTCACGAGAACGTCGCATAATCCATTCTAGCTTTGAGCCCGCTGCCCGCGAAGTGCTAACGTAGGGTCGATGTCAAAAAGCTTTCACAACGTGTAGCCGATGCGGCGCGTCTAAGGCTGGGAACATTATCTTTCATAAGGGCGTTTTACTAAGAAATGGCAAGACTCTTCGCAAATTTTGAAGTCAATAAAGAGCCAACGTGGCCGGTTATTTCGAAGATGCTGGCGGCCTCGCTCGCCGGGCACCTCCTGGCCGTTGCTTGCGTTGTGTATATTCCCGGGGTCAGAGATGCGCTTAACCTCGCCAGCCTTATCGCCGACACGAATTTTGTAGATAAGCCTTACAGCAGAACCGAAATTGCCGATGGCGTTCAATTCGTCGAACTCTCGAGCAATAAGTTCCACTACCCGGAAGGCTACTTCGCGGTAGCGGGTCAAACGCCAGCGTTACCTCCGCTTCCTCCATTAGGTCCACAGTTCATTGCGCAAGCGCAGCCTCCAGCATCCGTGCAGCCCGAGCTTGCGCCTTCTCCTTCTCCCAGCCCGTCCCCAATCGCGCTGCCTGTGTCGGATCCTGTCACTACTGGTTCGCCCACGGAAATGGTTGCGCAGACGAATGCGAGTCCTGGTCCGACTCCGGCTCAAAGCCCAGCGATGACGGCAGACGAAGCTCAGGCGGAACTCGATAAGACAGCCGCTAAGAATAATCTGGATCTGCCGAAAGAAAACGAGATCAACAAAAAGGCGTTGAAAGACTTCGCCATTTATGCCCTCGGCATGAAGAATCAGGGCAAACTCGATCTAAACAAGCCGTTCGAGATTGTTATCGAAGCTGAACTCGACCAGAACGGCAAACTCAAGAACGCCAAGTTTACGAAGAAGGCGGGCGATCCCAACCTGGTGGACTTATTCAGCCGCATGGTTTCAGCGCTGAACGACAGCGGCTTTCTTATCTACCTAAAGCCCGTCGACAAAGACAATCCCGGGTCGCATGTAGTGTTCACCATTAAGCAAGGCGAAAGCGAAGTGCTGGCGACGGTAGAATCGGAAGCGTCTTCGGTTGATAGCGCTCGCTTGCTGGCAAAGGGTTTCAACGCAGCGTTATCCATTGGCGCCCAGTCGCGCTCCGGAAAAGATGAGGAAGCGCTGCTGAGAAACACCAGCGCCGAACCGGTCGGCAAGAAAATCGTTTTCAATTTTACAATGCCGCGGCAGGCCGTAGTTGACCTCATAAAGAAACAACTCGCGCCCGATAAACCAAGCTAGCGGCAACTGAAGGCTGGCTTGATACCTTCCTCACGCTCAACTAAAATCAAACAAACTATAAGAAACTAAAGAAACGGTGCGGCTTTTTCCGCCATTGGATTAAGAAAAGATATGGGTTTCGATCAATTACTGACCAAAGTATTCGGTAGCAGCAACCAGCGTTACCTGAAATCAGTCCAGCCTGTTGTTGACCAGATCAATGAACTTGAGCCGGATATAAAGAAGTTGTCTGACGAACAACTTCGCACTCGTACCGCGGAGTTTAAGGAGCAGTTGCAGCGCGCCGTCGCCGATGTGACTGATTTGGACGAGCGCAAGCGTCGCGAACGTGAAGCGCTGGACGATATCCTGCCGGAAGCTTTCGCCATCGTCAGAGAGGCGAGCGTGCGCACCACCGGCATGCGTCACTTCGACGTGCAGTTGATCGGCGGCCTCGTTTTACATCAGGGCAAGATCGCCGAAATGCGAACGGGCGAAGGCAAGACGCTCGTAGCCACGCTGCCCGCGTACCTCAACGCGCTCACGGGCCGCGGCGGGGTTCACGTCATCACCGTCAATGATTATCTGGCCTCGCGTGACGCCGAGTGGATGGGACAGATTCACCGTTTCCTCGGTCTCGAAGTTGGTTGTATCCAAAACGACATGGACGACTTCGAGCGCCAGGCAGCCTACGCCGCCGACATTACCTATGGCACAAACAACGAATTCGGCTTCGACTACCTGCGCGATAATATGAAGTTTGACCTCGCGACCTGTGTTCAGCGTGGCCACTATTTCGCGATCGTTGATGAGGTGGATTCGATTCTGATCGATGAGGCGCGTACGCCGCTGATTATCTCCGGGCCCTCAGACGAAGCTACCGACAAGTATTACAAAGCGGACGCGATCATTCCGCAGTTGAAAAAAGGCGAAGAAGTCGACGGTAAGAAAACCGGCGAATATCTTGTTGACGAAAGACAGCACACGGCCGTGCTGACGGAAGAAGGCGTCGACAAAGCGGAACGTCTTTTGGGCGTGGGAAATCTTTATGATCCGGCAAACATGGAACTGCTCCATTGCGTCGAGCAGGCACTGAAAGCGCACACGCTCTACCGGCTCGACCATCAATACGTCGTCCAGGATGGCGAAGTAATCATCGTTGACGATTTCACCGGACGATTGATGAAAGGCCGTCGCTGGTCGGATGGATTGCACCAGGCCGTCGAAGCCAAAGAGGGCGTGAAGATCGAGAAGGAAAACCAAACCCTCGCGACCATCACGCTGCAAAATTATTTCCGTCTGTACGAGAAACTTTCCGGGATGACCGGTACGGCGGAAACTGAGGCAGCGGAGTTTCACACCACTTATAAACTAGAGGTCATAGTTATTCCGACCCACATGCCGATGGTTCGTAGCGACTTTTCTGACGTTATTTACCGCACGCTGCCTGAGAAGTGGGACGCTGTGATTGAAGAGATCAAGGATTGTCACGAGCGCGGACAACCCGCACTGGTCGGTACTGTTTCGGTTGAAAACTCGGAACTAATTGCGCACCGGCTGCAACGAGAGGCCGTGCCTCACAACGTTTTGAACGCGAAGTATCACGAACGCGAAGCCGAGATCATCGCCCAGGCGGGACGCAAAGGCGCCGTCACCATAGCCACCAACATGGCGGGTCGCGGCACCGACATTCTGCTTGGCGGCAATCCGGATTTTATGGCGCGTGAGTTTCTAAAGAAGGAAGAGGTCGATCCTGACGAAGCAACTGAGGAACAGTGGTCACAAGCGTTCTCGCGCGCGAAACGAATCGTCGAAGACGAGCACAAGGAAGTAGTTGGAATTGGCGGACTGCACATCCTGGGAACGGAGCGCCACGAATCCCGGCGCATCGATAATCAGCTCCGTGGACGTGCCGGACGCCAGGGCGATCCTGGTTCGTCGCGATTTTTCCTTTCGCTCGAAGATGACCTCATGCGCATCTTTGCCGGCGACAAAGTCAAAGCGTTGATGCAGCGCCTGGGAATGGAGAAGGGTGTCGCGATCGAGTCGAAGATGGTTTCCAAGCGCATCGAGTCGGCACAGAAGTCAGTAGAAGGGCGAAACTTCGAATCGCGCAAACACCTGCTCGAGTATGACGATGTCATGAACAAGCAGCGCGAGACGATTTATGGCTTGCGCCGCCGATTGATGGAAGTGCCGGACCAGCGTGAATTCCTGATGGGTGATCCGCCACCAGTCGAGGAACGCCAGAAGGAAGGGTTCGGCGGAGGAGTTGCCTATGACTTGCTTTCCGATTTGACGAAACAGTATTTGAACCCCGACGTTTCGCCGGATGATTGGGACGTAGAGAACTATGAGATTCAAATCAAGACCATCTACGATTTCGATGCGGACGCTCAAGGCATCGATATTCCGAATCTTACTTCGCAGGAAGTAACCGACGTCATCTGGGAAAAGCTCAAGGTCAAGTATGCTGAGAAGGAACAGCAAATCGGACCGGAAGCGATGCGCACCTATGAACGCATCATCATGCTAAACATCATCGATGCGCAGTGGAAAGACCATCTGCTTTCGCTCGATCATCTCAAGCAAGGCATCGGTCTGGTTGGCTACGGCCAGAAGGATCCGCTGGTTGAATATAAGAAGCAGAGCTTCGACATGTTTCAGGAGATGCTCGATCGGATCGACACCAGCACGATCCGATCGCTCTTCAATCTTCAGGTCGTTTCGGAAGAACCGCCTGAGGCCTTACGTCAACGCCGTTTGCCGCGGCGTCCTAGTCCGATGACATTCACTGGACCAAACCAGGGCGCAGCCGCTGCCGGCGAA
>JBGPYG010000043.1:0-14699 GCA_041493085.1 Pyrinomonadaceae bacterium
GCTTTGATCAATGGCCGTTCTGGCGCACATTGATCTGGACCAATCCATTTTTTGTCTTGGCGTTTCGACGTAAAGGAAGGTTTTGGCGAGGCTGGTACCGGGTAATTCCTCGATGATCGCGCGTGTAAAGATCCTTTGTTCGATAACATGCACCTCAAGATGCTTCCTCGCGTCGAAGACTGAATGCCTGCGCTCAGCGCGGCTGAAGCGCGGCGTTGGGCGTCACCAAATGGATAGGAGACCCGAAAATGTCAAATAAGTATGTCGTCGTTTCAGGTGCTTTCTTCGGCGTGGTTGCAGTGTTTCAGGCGGTGCGAGCCCTGAGTCAATGGCCGGTGCACGTCGGAACCCTCGAAATACCGGTCTGGGCCTCATGGATCGCGATGGTTGTTGCGGGCAGTCTCTGCGTATGGGCATTCCGATCTCGGGGAAGATAAGTTTTCATGCGCATAGCAGTTATTCGCCGTTGCAGCGCCGCCCAACAAGCGGTTCCAGCCGAGTAGTATGCAGATAGCGTCAAAGGCAGAGACGATGAGGAACAGTAGTACCAATATCGAGGTGAAGGATAATGGCTGACAAACTGTTTCGAATAATTCTGCAAGTTGACGATCTCGACAAGGCCGCGGAGTTTTATGCGAAGCTGCTGGACGATCCCGGCCGAAGAATTCCCCGCGCCTCGCGTCACTATATTGATTGCGGCCCGGTAATTCTGGCGCTCGTCGATCCCACGCCGGGAGGTGAAGCGGCGAAACCGCTGCCAGATTATATCTATTTCGCGGTAGGCGACCTCGAGAAAGTTTATTCGCGAGCGAGTGAGTTAGGATGCCTTTCGACAGCGGACGTTCACGGCGCCAGCGCCGGCGAGATAGTTGTGCGACCCTGGGGCGAGCGCTCGTTCTACGTTAACGATCCGTGGGGCAATGGCCTTTGCTTCGTGGATGACGAGACGCTCTTCACCGGACGTTGATTTGCAAACGTTAAACCAGCGGAGTGTCTTGTTGAGACTCTTCTGTGAAACAAACCGACAACATCTTGTTTTCTTTGCAAGATTTGTGGTCGTTGAAGTGAACAAAACTCTATTTGCGGCCTTCAATGAGCCTGCGGAGCAGGCGGAAGCATCGGGCCCAGAGTGAAGCTAGTATTGAATGGGCGAAACCCTGGGTTCAGTATGCAATTAGTCGCCCAGCCCGCGAAGGCGGGCGACAGAGGCGCGTTGCGAACCGGGTTCTGTCGCCCGTTCCACGGGCTCGGATTGATTTCTCGATCTTACCCAGGGTTCCGCTTCGCTTCGCTTCACCCTGGGCTTTATGCTTCCGCCTGCTCCGCAGGCTCGTTGAAGGCTTCATTCCGAAACAACTGTTTAGTTGCGGTCGGCCGCGCTAAGCAACCTTTGTGTCCTCTGTATCCGTGGTAAATAAGGCTCGACAACACTCACTACGGAGACGCAGAGAGCACAGAGATCACACAGAGAAATCGAACTAGTTGTTAACCAGAGGAACCCCTTGCCTCCCTCGACAATGAACCAGCAAACACGCACTACCCGGCTGTTCCTGCTAAGCATGCGCGTAACGATTGGCCTCGTCTGTCTTCTGCTGGCGGGGAACGCTGCCTACGCCTCTCCCTGCGCGCGATTGAAGGCGCGGCCGGACGCTTGGGTTGCGATAAAGGTGGATGCGCTCGTCCGGGCTGCGCGCGGCGCGTACGAGAGTGATAACGCACTTCCCGCTTATGAAAAAGTTCTCGACGGAATCGCGGGCACGATCCGGCAGTGTGGGCTTGCGGAAGATAATAACTTCATCAGCCGCTATCGAGCTTTTGTTGCGTATGTCGAAACTGCATCCCTTGATCGTCAGCCCGATCACGAGCTCGGCTTTCTCGTGCCCGACAAGCAGTACTTCGAGGAGACTTACCAGTTTGTCCAGATTCCTGAGTTTCTGTTAGATCAGAGCTTCCTGCGATCTGTCAGTCGGTTTGAGACGCTGGGGCGCGCCAAGTCTTTTCTGCGGCAGCTTAATGCAACGAGAGATCCTTCCGACCAACTCATCTTTTTCAGTTACAAGTCGCGACATCTCGGGACTCCCGACAATGACGCCAGTTATGGCAGGCTCCTGATTGTCGTGCCGGGAAATACGGAAAAGGGACTGCCGGATAAATGGGTTCAATTCGGGGTTCCCGATCCGCGAGCACGCGCGCACGTGCGCAACGTTTCAGTCGTGTCAGCAGTGGCCGGCGCGGGCGGCACCTTCAACGCTTACTTCAAAGACTTTTACCGCACCTATCGCCGCGACGGTTCGATCAGCATCACGGGACGTTGGGAGCTGGGCGAGGGCGATGACAATTGCGCGCAGTGTCACAAGAGCGGCATCCTCCCAATCTTTCCCGGGCGCGGCAGCGTGAGTGCAGCCGAGCAACAAGCTTTGCTGGCTGTTAATGAGCGGTTCTTAACTTACGGCTCGCCGCGTTTTGGTAGTTATCTGGATGAAAGAAAACTTGGGCCGGGACTCAGCTCGGCGAATTTGGAAGATCGCCAGGAACGCTTCGGCGCGCGCTTCGATGAGACGCCGGCGGCAAAGGCGATGGTCTGCTCCTCCTGCCATAAGCCCGAGCGTCTGGGCTCTCTCAACTGGCCAATGGATAAGATCCTAATCAGCTCCTACGTCAAAGGCGGCCAAATGCCCAGGGGGCATCAACTCAAAGTCGCGGACCGGCGCGAGTTGTATGCGAAACTAATCCAGGAGTATTTCGCGATTTCCAATGACAATCCGGGCATTCTCAAGTCGTGGCTTCTGAGTGAGCAACCATGACCAAGAACCGCATGGACCTCGATCTGTTCATGCAGAGAAGATTCTTGAAAGTTAACCTCGATCAGTGGCATTCTCTTCCCGTTAAATCCGACTTGGAACCGAAAACCGAAACCGCTTGTACTCTGCACCCGAAAAAATGAAAGGGCCCCAGATGAAACTAACGAAAATGATCACGATGCTGTTGGCGACCTTGATGCTCACGATGCTGGCAAGCAGCAGGACATCTCACGCTACTCCTCCTCTCCCAAACCCCGTGCTTTACCTAACCGGAACGGAACCCTTTTCACAAGGCGGCAAGGATTATATTCGCTACAAATACGACGTCTTGAACAAGGACGCTTATCCGGCTGAGCTTTTCGCTGCCGCGCCCGCGCTACCGCCCTGCGGCACAAACACAAAGTCCTCGCGCACCTGGGTCGACATCTTAGATCAGCGCGGGAAACGGCTCTATGGATTTTGCGCTCTCGGTAAGCCGGAGAATCTTGGCGGGATCTGGTTTGCAATGGAGGCGGACGTGGTTCCGCCGAGCTGGATCTATATCGAGATGAATGATCGCCAGACAAACATAAAATACAAATCCAATCTGGCGGAAACAACGCCTTAAGGCGCCGCATTCGACGTAAGGGCTTCCACGCTTCCAAGATGGGTTGGATCAACGCGATTCAATGGCCGGCAATGGTGGTGACAGTAGTCGCGGCCTGGCAGGTCGCTTCGTCGAGTGATTTTGCGAGAAATTGTTAACTAGCGAATCTCGAGGTCAGCAACCACCGGTAAGTGGTCCGAAGCGAGAGTGTCTACAATCCACGCTTTTCTCGCTCGCATCCGATCCGGCTGACGTGTGAAGACGTAATCAATGCGCTTTGCAGGTTTGTCCGCAGGATAACTCAATCCTTCTCCTTTCGCACGACTGCGCACCCACGCGTCTGCAAAACTACCCAGCATCAACTTGTAAGCGCTTCCAGCAGGCTCGTCGTTGAAATCGCCGACGACAATTAGCGGTCCGCTGACGTCCTGAAGAAAACTCAGCAACTGCTCTGCCTCAAACACCCGGCCGTCATCGTACTGATAGTCAAGATGCGTCGTGACGAAATTGATCGACTGCCCGCCGACGTCCACCTCGACGCGGATCATGCCGCGCCTTTCCGCCTCCCGCTTGTTTTCATATTTGCGATGATCGATGGCGCCGATCGGAAAGCGCGAGAGGATGGCCACGCCGTATTGCCCGCCCTGGTAGTCAAGGTTGTGCGCGAAGGCATAGTTCATTGACGTCAGCTTTGCCAGTTCCGCGATTTCATCCTTGCCCTCGGTGCGCTTGACGCCGCGATCGACCTCCTGTAACCCCACGAGTTCCGGATGTTGACTATTGATCACGTCAGCGATGCGTTGCAGATCGAGTTTCTTGTCCATGCCAACGCCGACGTGAATGTTGTAAGTCATCACGCGTAACGTTTTCTTTCCAAGGTTGGGGAACGTGGGCAAACGCGCCGCGGGAACACCAAACGACAGCGTACCCAGCAGCGAGATGAGGCAAACGAAGAGCGCGGTGCGACGGCTCATGATCATTCTCGACAAATAGCGGGCAGGCATTGGTCCCTTCTGAGCTGACAGACAAGAATGTCTGTCCTACTACTCCGCACTTGCCGGGTTAATCGCCTCGGCCGCTTGAAATCCAATCTGGCTATGCGTGCCGTCGCAAAAAGGCTTGTTCGATGAAGCGCCACAGCGGCAAAGTGCAATGCGCAGCTTGTCAACTGTAATCTTGTTTCCCTCGGTGTCGAAGACCTGTACTGGGCCTTCGACGATGAGTGGTCCGTTCTTTGTCGGACGAATAGTTACGTCGGCCATTCTTACCCTCCGCAGAGTTCTGCTTTGTGAAACTGCGTGGCGCATTCTAACATGGCAACTCGTCGGCAAGTTCCGGGTTTCGAGTTTCAAGTTTCGAGTTCAATGTGGTAACCAGAAATCTGGAGTTAGAGATAGCCGCTTAGAACTAAGAGCCCGAAACCCGAAACTCGAAACTCGAAACTCGAAAACTAATCAATGTCTCTCCCAAACATGCTCATGATGGTCGCCGCGGCTTTCGCTGCCGGCGTGATCAATTCAATCGCCGGCGGCGGCACGCTGATTACTTTTCCTGTGCTCATTTGGCTTGGTCTCGATCCCAAGGTTGCCAACGCCACCAGCACCGTCGCTCTCTGGCCGGGACTCTTTGGCGGACTGTTTGGTTATCGGCGCGAGCTGGAAGACAGTTCGGTAATTCTTTTGCGTCTTGGGATCACGAGTGTGATTGGTGGGGCAGTCGGAGCCTGGTTATTGATCTGGACGCCGTCTCCGACCTTTGCGCGTTTGGTTCCCTTCCTGATTCTCTTCGCCACCATCCTCTTCATGGCGCAAGGGTCGATCAATCGCCGCCTGCGTCTGCAACCAATCGTTGCCGAACCAAAAGCCTTGTGGTGGTTGGGCGCGATCGTGTTTCAGTTTTTCTCTGCTATTTACGGCGGTTACTTTGGCGCCGGCAACGGCATCCTGATGCTCGCGGCGATGGGACTGCTGGGTTTGCACGACCTCAACCGCGCGAATGGAATCAAGAACTTTCTGGGAATCTGCATCAACAGCATCGCTGTAATTAGCTTTGCAGTCATGGGTCTTGTTAACTGGCCTGATGCTCTGCTGATGGCTGGCGCCGCGCTGATCGGCGGTTACTTTGGGGCGCGCATGGCGGTGCGGGAAGATCAAGCCCATATCCGGCGGGCGATTGTAGCGATTGGATTTGTGATTACGTTTGTGATGGTGTGGCGACTCTGGCATTAGACCGGAATACTCAACGCGTAGCGCGCCGTTAGGTGCGGAATGTTTATAGCTAAACCAGGTACAAAACCATTTCTTAAGCTCCGTTAGGAGCGAAACTCCTTACGCTCCTAACGGAGCTCAGTTGAATTTGGGTCGGCGGTTCTATAAACATCTGGCTCCTAGCGGAGCCCAAGAACATTCCAGGCACGCGACTATGTTCCTGTTATGTCAGACAAAACCTTCTCAAATCCAAAACTGCCGCGCGAGTTTTATACGCGCCCCAACGTCCTGACCGTCGCTCGCGAACTGCTGGGAAAACTTCTCGTAATTCCTTCCCGCGATGGCCGGCGCGTTTCGGGAGAGATCGTTGAGGTCGAAGCTTACCGCGGGCCGCAGGATCGTGCCGCGCACTCATACGGCGGACGGCGAACAAAGCGAACTGAAACGATGTATAGCATCGGCGGCACCGTCTATGTATTTTTTGTTTATGGGATGTATTACCAATTTAACGTCGTGACGAGTGCTCCAGACAGTCCACACGCCGTCTTGATACGCGCAGTTGAACCTGTCGAAGGAATCGAGTTTATGCGTAAGCGGCGCAGCGGCCAGTCAGATCACAATCTCACTAACGGGCCCGGCAAGCTCTGCATCGCGCTGGGCATCGATCGCAAACTTGACGCGGCCGATCTGCTCGGAGATCGTGTTTGGCTCGAAGAGGGGACAAACATTGCGCGCTCACAAATCGCTTCGGGACCACGCATCGGGATTGATTACGCCGGAGAGTGGGTCGACAAGCCCTGGCGCTTTTGGGTTAAAGGCAATCCATACGTGAGCCGGCGGTAGAGCTAGGGTTGAGAAGCCTCATACTCGATGGAACAAGTACTGAGATTTTGGATTAAACTGCCGAAAAGTCTTGCTGCCGTTTTCCGACTACTCTCCTCAGTCGCTGCCGTAGCGGACCTCCAGGTGGCGGATGCGGTAGCTGGCAACGATCAATACCAGCGCTGTTACGATGATGAGACTTGGCACGGCGATCCAGGCGGGCGTTGGCAGCGCGGCCACCGCAAACGGTCCCTCATACACCGGTACGGGGGCCAGCGAGTTGAGATAGTGGATGACGCTAATCTTTTTTAGTAGCGGCGGCATCAGGAAATTGAGCCACTCCCAGCCATACAGCACAAGCGCCGGAATGATCGGGTTGCGGAAAAAGAGTCCCACCACAAGAAAGAACGCACCGTAGCCAATACATGCCAGAATCGTGATGCCCGCGTAGGTCAGTAGTTGTCCCATGCCCGGACCGTCAAAGAAGAAACGCGAACTCTCTGAAGGAAAATGCGGCAGGTAGAGCAGGAGCATGCAGATAACAGTCGTGGCAGTGAACAGGATAATTGATGTCACAAGGCCGGAAACATATTTACCTAACACCAGCACCTCGCGTCGCACCGGACTCAAAAAATAGAAGTGCAAACTACGGTCGATGATGTCTCCGCGAAATAGATTCATGAAGATCCAGGCACAGCCGAAGAAAACCACCGTGCGCAGGATGAGTCCCCCGTAGAAGATCGCGAAGATCATGTTGTACTGAGTGAAGTCCTGCCACTCGCGTCCGGGCGGTGTAAACGGGGCGAGCAGAGCCAGCGGAATTATCGGTATCAAGGCCAGCAGATAAAGCAAGATCGAACGCCTGCCGAGAAAGTTTTTCTCAATCTCGAGCCGGAAGATTGCGCGAATCTGACGCAACCAGAGCGCCCAGGGCAACGGTTGTTTGCCAATCTTCTTCGATGGCGCGATGTCTACAGTTGAACTACTCATAACATGCCTCTCGAATCTTTGGGGCGCAGCCCCAAGATCTCTACTCTTCGCTTTCGGAAGGTCATAGACCTTCCGCACATCAGAGGGCAGAGCCCTAAGATCACGACGGTTGCCGCACTCCGAACTACGAGCTGCTTCCCTCAGAGCCGATCAGGTACTGGTAAACGGCGCTTAAATCATCGTCAACCGGCGCAATCGACTCAATGTTGATTTCCCCTTCGGCCACAACCCGATTGAGAAGCAAATAAAAACGATCCGCGTCTCGCGT
Organism: Pyrinomonadaceae bacterium; assembly: GCA_041493085.1. Classification (GTDB taxonomy): domain Bacteria; phylum Acidobacteriota; class Blastocatellia; order Pyrinomonadales; family Pyrinomonadaceae; genus PSRF01. Next base: position 7,675 of record JBGPYG010000043.1, read on the forward strand.
CTTCACAAAAAGCCCGAGCCGATCGTCATGAAGCCGCGCCTCGACCACGTGGTCCTTATCAAAAACACGCGCGGCAAGCTGCGAAGGTTTGTCGCAACGAATGAGGATTTGCATTGGGTGCTCTTCCATCTCGTCGCGAACTCCATGAACGTTTCCTTCCGCCACCACGTAGCCGTTGTTAAGGAGGATAACCCGGTCCGACATCATGTCCACTTCATGGAGAATGTGGCTGGAGATGATCAGGTGCAGACCTTCCGCCGCGAGTTTGCGAAAGAGTGCAATCGTTTCGGCCCGCACCATGGGGTCCAGTCCATTCAGTGGCTCGTCGAGGATCATTACTGCCGGCTGATGGGCAATTGCCTGAGCAAGACGAATTCGCTGCCGCATTCCTTTGCTATAGGCCGCAACCTTTCGATCGGCTGCGTCCAGCAGGCTTACCCGTTTAAGGGCGGTAACGGTGAACGCTTCAGCTTTCTTCCGATCGAAGCCATGCACGAGCAAGAACGACTTGATGAACTCCCTTCCCGTTAGTCCGCGTGGAAAAGAATCAAACTGAGTGCAATAACCAAGTTTGCGAAAAAGTTGTTCGGGCTGATCCGTGGGAATACCAAGAATCGTGATGTTGCCGCGACTGGGACGAAGCAGTCCGGTCATCAAATTCATTAACGTCGACTTCCCCGCCCCGTTTGGTCCTACGAGACTGGTGATGCCGGGAGCAATCTGAAGATTGACACGGTTCACCCCGAGGATCTCTCCGTAAAACTTGGAGACATCATCGAAGACGATGGTCGAATTTCGAATTTCGGATTTCGGATTTCGGATTTCTGAATTCATTGTGATGTTGCGTTCATTTCATTAATGAAGCCGGCCATAGGATTTCATTGTGATATCGCAATTACCTTCAATAACGGAGTTGGCCAATGTGTTCTGATAAATTCGAAATCCGAAATCCGCAATCCGAAATTCAGCGCACCACCTCGTAAGCCTTAACCTTTCTTGAAAGCAGTGCGAGACAGATCGCGCAAACCACAAACAGCGCGAACCACGACGCAATTAGCGGTGGTTCGTTTACGATAATCTCGCGGCCGACTCGTCCGTCCCACTCTGTAATATGTCCGGAAGCCTGAACAAATGTCCCAAAAAGTCCGGCGGTCACATTCTTCATCAAGGCGCCCAAGCTGATGATGTTTCCCCAGCGTGTCAGGAAGATTTGGTTTATTACTTCTCCGAATACCGAGGGAATAAAGAAGATGCCAAGCAGCGCGGCGCTGGCTATGACGCGCCATTTCACCAGGGCCGACACTGCTTGTGATAGCAACGCCAGCAGCAGAATCCAAACGACGCTGCCGATGAAGATCGCGCTCGCCAGCCACAGGTTGTCAATAAACCAGCGCCCGCCCTCGAGGTACGACTGAAACAAAAACAATAACAACTGTGGAACCCAGGTCATCGTCGAAAGCAGAATCAGCAGGACTGACATTTTCCCGAGCACATACTCCGTCCGCGAAAACGGCCGGCACAAATAGAGTGGTAAGGCATTGTTTCTAAGATCGCGCGCAACCAGCGGCGGACCAACCAGCAACGTCACGAAAAACGCAAAACTGGCTTGCAGATTCACGAAAGTTTGAAAGAAGAAGGCGTCAATGGGAATCAGCTCTCTGACGTTTACTTTCAAAATCGCGAGCGCGTTTACGTTGTGGTGGAGGTAGATGAGAATGGCTTCAATCAAGAGGGGAATAAAGCAGACGACGAAGAAGGCAGTAAAGAGTTTCGACTTGAAAACGTCGCGAAAGGCGTGACGCGGGATCACCAGAAACCGGCTCCATTCAGGAGTCAGCTTTCCCAGATACTGCTTGTAGGTGTGCTCATAAACCGCCATGGCCGTTCTCCATCGCCTTCAGGAAAATGTCTTCCAGAGAATCGCGTTTGTAACTCAGCCGCCTGATTTGCACGTCATACTGAGACGCGATGCGATAAATATCCCGCACCTCTGTGCCTCCTTGTAATACGACTTTAACGCGGTGGTCTCCGGTCACCGCGTATTCACAGCCAAGCGCGCCGATAGCTTCAGCAAACTTGTCTCGATCGCCACGCGTCTCCAGCAACAAAAACTTGCGGTTCGACTTGCGTTCTTCCTCGAGATTGCAGTAAACGGCCAGACGACCTTCCTTCAGAATCAGGATCTCCTCACAACACTCTTCAACGTCGCGCAGCAGATGCGAAGACAAGACGATATTGGCCTTGCCGCTATCGCGAATCTCGCGCACGAGCCGGATCATACGTTGACGAGCCGGAGGATCGAGGCCGTTGGTGGGTTCATCGAGAAAGATCAGCCGCGGGCCGTGCACGATTGCCTGCGCCAGCTTGGCAAGCTGTTTCATTCCCAGTGAATAGGTATCAAGACTGCGGTAACGCGCTTCTCCCAGGCCTACATAAAAGAGAGCTTCATGAGCGCGCTCGAGCGCGGCTTCCGATGGCAAGCCCGACAGCTCGGCCATCAAGCGCACAAAACGCACGGCGCTCATCTTCGCAATATACGAATCGCGTTCGGGCATATAACCCACCAGTGATCGTATTTGCTTCGCGTCGGTCGTGATGTCCTGGCCGAAGATGTGAGCCGTCCCTGAGAATGGAGAATGGAATCCGAGTAGCGTGTGAATCAGCGTGGTCTTGCCGGCGCCGTTAGGACCGAGCAGGCCGATAGCCCGCCCGCGCAGTTCACCTCTTAGATTTTGCAGGATTGGTCGACCGCCAAACTTGACGCACAGGTCGTTGAGATCGATGACCGGGGCGAAACTAGCAGGATCGCGAAGGCTTGCTGGATCGCGAGCGATTGGCTGTTGCGAGATTGGTTCGGCTAGTGCCATCTGGCAGACTTTATATCCCTGTTCTGATAATTCCAAACAAAAGCGAGCCCGAAGGCTGTACCCATCAGCACGAATGCACCGATGAATGCAAACGCTTCCCCGGGCCCTAAAGTTCTACCAATTGCGAGAATTCCGATTAAGAAAACCGGAACATTGAGAATCAGTGCCGAGGCAACCGGGAAAAGAGCCGCGGGCCGGCAACCACCGAGGCGCTTGCGTAACCAGAACAGGGAAGGAGCATACGCGAGGGAAAACAGCAGCGCGGCAACGATTAGAGAGGTGATGGTCGCACCTTTGAGGTCTGCCGTGCTGAAGCTCCCGCCTTCTGCAACTAAGAATATGAGCAGGATAGTCGAGAGTCCGACCAGCCATGAACCAAGCGAGAGGGAGATGAGTTTCATGAGCGCCTCCTAAATCAACTTCTCTGTGCTTCCTCTGCGACCTCTGTGCCTCTGTGGTGAATCTTTCTTCAAGTCCACTCACCACGGAGACACAGAGCACACAGAGGTCGCACAGAGAAACGCGTCCCAGTTTGCGAAGCTATTTCTGCGGAGACTTCTCGCGCATGCCTTGCTGAAGGATGTGTTGGATTTCCAAAGAGTTTGGCACGCCCAGCAACGTTGCCGGACTCAATCCAAAGGGACCGCCGTCAGTGTTGGCAGCGAAAGTTATGCTGTCGCCCTGCGCGTAGGCGTAGGCCAGCGTGGGTGGCATATCGGCAGCCATCGCCTTGATCGCCTGTTGCTGCTCCTGCGGCAGATTGCCGGCGGAGTTAGCTATGCGTTCCGCAAAGGGCTGCAGCAGCGGCGCCAGGTTGTGATAGAACACCGCCGAAAAGTTTGCGTTGCCATCAGACGGCAGACCGGCAGTGAAACGCGATGAGCGCAGCAATGTGTAGCCCTGCTCTTGCGCACGCACTGACCGCTCGACCATCGCACGGCTGGGGCCCATCACCACATAACCATTAACGTAGGTGTAGTTCACTTCAACACCAAAATCGGCGGACCTCAGCGTGTAATAAGTGCGGCCGCCGATATCGGCACGATCCCAAACCAGGCCGGTCTTGCCGAACTTCGCCGCCTCCTTATTGATTTCACCTACCACGCGTTCGAGCGTTTGTTGCAGATGCGCCGAGTCGTTGACTTCAAACACCATCTTCCACGACGGCGTCGGTAGAATGGGACCGTCAATCGCGAAGGCAAACTCGCCGCCGAGTGGCGCCGCGATGTCCTTGCGAATATCCAAACCGTGATCTGCCTGCTGCTTGTCCAGGTTCTTCCTCAAGTCAGGCGATACTGTTTCAAGCACGCCCAGCAAATCATCAACTAACTTCACCGGGTCTCTGACAACGAAGCCCGCGACCACATTCGCGTCCGGCGAAATGTATTCCAGCGAACCCATCGGACCAGGGTCTGCGAGCCAGGATGGAATCCCACGCTCGGCCTCGCTGAAAGACACCGTCGCCTGAGTGTGCGTCTTGCCTGCAGTATTCGTTTGATCAAGCACGAAGTACTTGAGGTTCAGAATGCCGAGTTGTTTCAGCGCGCTCTCACGCTGCTCGGAGCCTGCGCCCTTCAGCATCTCGGGCTTCTTCTTTTCTATGAGCCGCTCCAGATTGGCGGCCACAACCAAGCCTGCGCCCTCCTGGTAAACCTGGGCGACGCGATTGTGAAATGCCGTTCCCGTGAAACTACTGGTTACGCCCTTCTGCGCAAGTGTCGCCAGGTCCTGAAGCTGATTGAGCTTCGGACTTGCCGCAAACAGATCGTTGTGGATCCAGACATACAGCTCGTGCACTCTCTTGCCCGGCTCAGCGGAGGTCGCGGTTGCCGTCAGCGGATCAGCCACGAAGCGAATTGCCGGGCGAGTTTGGTTATTCACCGGAGCGTTACCGGCATACTTCGCAATCTGCTGCTCTACAAACTGTTGAAAGCCAGCGGAGTTCTTGAGTTCGGCGAGTACCAGCGGAGCAACCGGCTCGCCCTTTTCATCCATCGAGACTGACACCGCAATTTCGTCTCCCAGGTAATCCCCAAATTCACGAATGCTGCCGATTACCTGATCCACATTAGGACCCCGATGTCCGCCCTCTTCCTTCTCCCACCATTCACGCAGCGCGGCATTCTGGCTGATGCGCTCCTGCATAATCCGGTGCGACTCGACGATAGTCGAAGTCAGGTTCGGCAGGGCCGCGTAAACGATGGTGTTCTCTGGCATCAGGTCGAGCAGATGAGTTGAATTACGAACTCCCGGCACAGTAACCTGGCCCAACTCCTTATTCAGCGAAGTCAAAGCAGCCAGAGTCTCAGCATAACGAGCGGCCTTTCGGCTCCACGCCACTTCATCTTTAACTGGAATCTTCGCGATAGCGACGCTCGTGGTGGCTTGTTCTCCGCCGCGCAACACGCGCTCGCTGCCGGCGTGATCCATGTGAACTTCGCCTTCAATCACCGATACACGCGAGCCCTTGGTGCCACTGTTAACCGAGAACACCGTGCCCGTGACCGACACGTGCGAATCTCCGGTTTCGACGAAAAGATGTTGCTTGCCTTGCCTGGCCGCTTCGACAACGATCGCGCCCCGGTTGAGATGAATCGTCGTGCCCAGCGAGTTTTTCGTTAGCCAAAACTCGGAGCGATCCTTCATTTCGATGACCGAGCCATCGCCCAGGCGAATGAATGCGTGTGCGTCTTTCGCTGTGCGAATGCGCTCGCCTTTTTGCAGTTTCTCGCCGGAAATAACGGGCGCGCTGCGAGTGTCAGCAATTTGATAGACCTGTCCTTCGGCGGCCTGCACGGTCGCTTCAAGGTCGCCGCCCAGCGGCGCCCAGCGTTGAATAAACGGAAGCGCAATGAGCCCAACGCCAATAATCAGCGCCGCAGCAATTCCCCATCGCAAAACAACGGGCTGAATGCTGTAGCGCCGCGTGACGGTGGCCTTCTTCACGGGCGACATTCTGCGCAAGCGCGCATCCTTCATTGCCTTGCGGCAGGGGATGCACTCATGCGTGTGATCGACCAGCAGCAAAGAACGCGCTTCAGACAAACTTTCGCTTAGATAGGCCGGAATGAGTGACTGGAAATCAGCACAGTTTCCGATTCTGTCTGCCGCGACATTCTCAGATTTGAGTTGCCCGGTCGTTTCAGCAGCCAGGCGCGCCCAAACACGCTCGGCCGCTTCGTCAACTACCGCTGAATCGATCTGCTCGTTCCGCATTTCGGTAGTAGCCTTGTCGAGGACTCGGTCAAAGTTATTATTGCTTTTCATGATGTTTCTCCAGATAGTGCCCAATTTCTTTTCGTAGTTTTGTGCGCGCGCGATGCAGCACAACTCCAACAACCATTTGTGAAGTGTCCAGCATCTGCGCGATTTCCTGATTGTCGTAACCTTCGTAATAACGCAGCACAAACATCTCGCCCGCTGTTTTCCCCAGACCAGCTACCGCCTGGCGAATTAGTGTTTGCAACTCGCGGTCAGCGTGCAGGGCTTCCGGGCTTCGAAATCTACTTTCAAGCGCCTCGGCTTCCTTATCACCGAGTCCGACCGATTTCGCCCGGCCGCGGCTGCGCATTAGATCGAGGGACGCATTGATCGCCGCCCGTGACAGGTAAGCTTCCGCGTTCTCGGAGAGATCGTAAGCCTCTTTCCCCTTGACGAGCCGCAGGAAAACAGTCTGCAACACATCTTCAGCGTCGGCCGGACTGCCCGTAATACGGTGCGCCGTGCGAAAAACTCGGTCGGAATGGGCTCGGAAGAGCGTTTCCAGCTCGCCTGGGGGTTCGGTAACTAATCTCAATGTTTTAGCGGCTGCCTGCACTGTGCCCTCCTGAAAATCGTCTCCACTCTTACAAACGAGCGTCAGAAGGATTTATTAACAGCTATGGAAAGACTAGTGGAACTTTGCTGACTATTTTAGGGGAGGCTGAGAAGTCTGGCCAGGTGAATGGTTGGCCAGGCAGGGCCGCGGAAGGACCCGATTGTCAGAACCACCTGCGTAAGCGGGTGGATGCTTCAGCCAGTCTTGTCAGAACCACCTGCGTAAGCGGGTGGATGCTTCAGCCGGTCTTAAACAAAATCCGGCAAGTCATCCCATTGCCCGTTAAAGACGTAATCCACTGCTAACTCAACACGACGTTCATTCCACAAAGGTCGCCGACA